>JASHXG010000069.1 GCA_030043675.1 Vulcanimicrobiota bacterium | reverse complement strand
GGGCTACCGTTTTTGAACCTGAAGACCCCGCTGCCGTAATCTGACGTGCCGTTGCCGTCCTGGTAATAGAACTCCGTCTCTGAGGCAAACACATACTTCGAGTTCTCGGCCGAGTCCAAACCGGTGTCAAAACATTCCGTTACCGATCCCGTGCCGCAGTAAGCCGGAGTATATTCGTAGCCGGCGACATAGGTGCCACCCTTGTTGTATTCCTGAACGAGGCCTCCATTGCCGGTGGGATTGTACTCGTCGGCCACCCAGACGTTTTGATGGCGATCGACCTTGACGGTATGCGGGCCGATGCCGCCGTTTTTGCTCGTGTCGAGAGCCATGGCGAGATGATTCGTACCGGTTAGCCCAATCAGATAGTTTTCGTCCCAAACCGACGCCCAAACGGCGACCGTGCCTTTGCCGTCAGCGTGGATTCGTTGAGCCGGGTGGCTCCGGTAGTATGCCAGCATAGACTTCAGTGCTCCCGGCGTCACCGCACTGGGGACTCTGCCGGCAACCTGGAGCTCCAGAGGGTTCAGCGGAGCGACGTGCCCGCCCAATGCCGGGGGTACGCCGGGTACCGTCACGGCATTCTGCGCGGGAGAGCAGCCGGCGAGCAATGCAAACGCGAGGGTGCAACTCCTAGCAGCTAACGAGAATCGCATGTGCGGAGATCTCCTTTCCGGCAGCCTTGTAACTGGGAGGACCGTCGCTTCCTGTCGCAGGCATGGCTGAACCGGACAAACTCCGAACAAAACCTTCGTGAGGCCGGCTGACGAGTTTCAGGCGCTCCAGCACCTATTACGCAACCTCAACGACTTTCCGAAGCTGCGCAAGAACGCTTTGGTCGCGTCGCTAGGCTTGCGTTGCAACCTGAGCGGGCAAGCTCTGCACGCACGAACTCGATCCGCGGTCGCTCGCTCCCTGGAGAGGATCGTTCGGCAGCATTCGATCGATCGCGGCTCCGAGCGCGCCAAACGCTGGCAGACGATCGTCGAGCGCTGCGATTTCAATGGTGAGAAACATGCAGTCGTCGCCGGCGATTTGGGCCTGCGGCATACCCAGTTTTACTTCGAGCGCCGAGCCGTGCTGGAGGCACTCGCGGGAGCATTGACTCAAGAGCTCGACGCCATCTCGAATCGTCGGTTTGCGGTCGCTTCCCCCTCCGAGCTGCAGATCGACTACACGATAGGATTACGCGAATGCGGCAGAACCGACGAGGCCATTGCGGTTCTGGAAAGGCTGATCGACTCCGAGGACGACCCCGCCCAGCGCCTCGCAGCGATCACGGAGCTTCTCACCACCTACGACTCGATCGCCGTCTACGCAATGTTCCCCAGCTTGCTTGGCAAGGCGCGAACGCTGGGCTACGCCGCGGCAAATTCGGATCCCGCGGTCGAGACGGAGATGCTGGTCATCGAGGCAACCGCCGCCCGCGTCACCAGCAACGTGGAACAGCACATCAAGGCCCTTGAACTCGCACGACATCATCTCCGGAGAGTGGCGGCGCCATCGCATCGGCGCACCAACGACCTGCTCCTGCGTGTCTTGCTGCATCTAGTAGAAGCGCACCTCGAATCGGGAAATACGACGGGGACGGAACGCTATCTCGCACAGGCACAAGAGGTCTTCGATCGTGCCCCCGCGACGCGGCCGCAGTTACGGTTTTGGTATTTGGGTAAGCGCGCGCAAATCGCACTCTTTTGCGGTGAGCTTTTGCGCGGGGTAGAAGCGATGAGCGAAGGACTGGCAATCGCTCGTGACAACGGCCTGATTAATTCGATGATGCAAGGGTCGCATCTCTTGGGTCGTGCCTATTTCGAAGGCCGGCAAACCGCGATCGCCCGCAAACACGTGCACAACGCAATCGTTCTGAGCGACCTCCTCGCGAATGCGCAGGAACGTGCAAATGTCGCGCTTCTTCTCGCAAACATCGAACAACGCTCCGGTCACAAGACGCAAGCGCTCACGATAGCGACAATGGCGCAGGAACTCTTTATCGGTGCCGACTTACGAGGTTTGGCCGGGTGTCTCACCATTGCTGAGGCGCTCGAACATGCGGGACGACCGTACGAAGCGTTGCGGCTTCTCGACGAGACGTCCGCCGAACTCAAGCGTCAAGGTATGCACCGGTTCTTCGGAAACGCTCAACGTATTCGTTCCGGCCTGTACGCCAAACTTAATCGCGGAGCCGAGGCGTTCCATGCCATCGACTATGCCGTCCAGATTCTCGAAAGCTACGGCTCATTGTACGAGCTCGGCACGGCATACGAGCTCTCGGGCCGCATAACGCACAATCGCGTCCACGCCAAACGCGGCCAAGAGATCCGCGCCCACCTGACGCTTCCCGCGAAAGTCGGCGCTTTGGATCTGCCAAGCTCACCGTAAAGCCGGTCCGTCCGTGACGAGTGGAAGGCCCCAGGGGCGGGGCCAGGAGAAGCTAGCCGGCACCTGGACATACGCCCGTGACGCGTATCGGCCAAAACTCGGAGGCCGGCATGAGACAAATGAACGTACTCGCGCGGCATGATTTTCTCAAAAGCCTTGGAGCGTTGGGTGCGATAAACCTGACCGCCGGAGCATGGGGCTGTAGCAGTTCGACCAGTCCGGCGACGCCGAGCCAACGGTCGAGCACCACCTATCGTTCTGCCGCGAAAGCGGGATTTGACGTTCTTAGCGCGCAGTACAAGACCCCTCACATCTTTGACGGAAACTTCTGGTTCGGCGGCACGACCTTACATACGTGCCTCAACTACCTGGTCGCGGCGAAGGAAACGGATCGCAGCACCCAAATTCTGCCGGCAGCGTTCGATGTTTACCACGATCTCAGCACCAATCCCGGATGGTGGAAGGACGACTACGGGTGGTGGGGCGTTGCTTTTTCATTTGCCCTGGAGAATCGCGGGGCGTTAGGATACGGGAGTCATTCATACGACGAGCTCTTCAACGAGCTTCTCGCCGGCGCGCGGTCTTGTTGGGATCAGATTGAGTCCAACTGGCGGACCACAACCTACAACAGAAAAGTAAAAGGCGGCACATCGGATAACGCTGCCGGCAGCGCGGACATCCGCGGCGGGACGTTCAACAACTCGCCCGATTCAACGAATCCGCCGTTGAGCGGCCGAAACTCCGTAACTAATGAGGGATTTTGGATTCTATCCCGACGCCTCGCGCGGCTGAGTCCCGGAGAATCGAAATATTCGCAGATGGCTGCTGCAGAGCGCCACTGGTTTTCGCAGTGGCTGGAGTATCCCAAGAGCAACCCGGGAAGCACCGGCATTCTCAATCAGCTCGGATTGGTATTGGAGCGGCCCACTGGGAACGGAACCGACCCAGCATGGTTCTGGTCCGGCGATCAGGGCCTCTTCATCCAGGCAATAGTTCCCGGCGATCCGCTAGCTTACGAGATTGCCAAAGCCGTTATGACAAACATGACGGACGATGAGAACGTGCTTCATGAGAATCTGGGGTTTCTGCATTTCAAGGATCTTCAGACTTTTGCCGGCGACTACGCCACCGGCAAGGGTATCTTTATGCGGAACTTCTTGCCTCTGGTTTTAGCGAATCCGACGAAGTATTCGGGTTTTGTCAAAGCCAACGCAACCGCGGTTTGGTGTAATCGGTCGCGGGCAAATCAGTTCACCTATAACTGGAATCCCGCGGACAAAAGCGGTGAGCCAACAATTCTGCGCGTAGAGGGCAAGAGCAATCAGCTTTGCGACCTCATCATGCAGGCGGCAGGTCAGGAAGCCCTAAACGTCGCCCTCTACGTCGCGGCCGATGAAGTGATTGCATGCTCGTAAGGCATAGCATCGCCGCTCGCCGTTAGCGACCTCGGTTACCAGGCGCATTGGTCATCGTCGCGATGAGCGCGACGCTCGCGGCGTCTTCCTGAGGCGCATTCGTCCGGCGGAATCGACGATCACGCCGACCAGGTCCGCAAAGCGCGCATCAGGATCTCCGAAGATCTCGGCGCCAGATCGGGCAACGAGCGGATGGCGCTTCTCGTCCAAGCGTTCCGCACGCCGCCTGAGCGAATATCGATCGTCGCCCGAAGCGGCGGCCTGCGCTACTGCTTGCTCTTCAATACAGAACCCGATGGTGAAGCTGTAAAGCAGCGAATATGCCCGAACGACGTCGGCGAGCGTAAAGCCCTGCTCGATCATCAGCGCAAATATCGACTCTTGCCGCTGCAGGACGGCATCATCGGTAAGGTACGTGCCGCTGAATGCTTTGGCTCCGTCGCGGTGCGCCAGGAGCGCGCGTCGCGTGATATCCGCGAAGGCGACCATGCGTTCGCGCCATGGTGTTTCGGTCGGCAGAGCGAGCATCTCGTCGCTCGCGCGTCGCAAGATCTCGGTCGCCATCTCGTCGAGCAGGTCTTGCTTACTTGCCATGTGCCAGTAGAGCGCCGGCGCCTGGACGCCGAGTCGTGCCGCAACTGCGCGGACGGTCAAGCCGTCTATTCCTGCCGCATCGAGCACATCGAACGCCGCCCGGACGATCTTCGCCTTAGAGAGTCGTGGAGTCACCTTGACAGTTTAACAAAGATAAGCGATACTAGTCACGTATCATTTAACATTGTTAAGGAGGCTGGCGTGAAAGTAGCCCTCGGTGTGAAGGCCTTCGCGCTCACGTTCGTTAGTGGAGGCGGAGCATGGAGTTGATGGGAGCGCAATTCAGCCTCACGATGGGCGTCTGGCGCCTTCGCCTCAGCGTCGCGATCGATGATACGGACCTTCAAGCTCAGCAGGCAACGCAAAAGGTCGACCCGACGCTTCCTGTCGCGCCCGCGGTAAAAGCCAACGCCACCTATTCAAATAGAAGATAGCGGTTATACGAGTTGCATCCGCGTCGCCGGATGGAAGGAGTCGTCGTGACCCAATACGCTACGCATGTCTCCACACCGAATGAAGCGCCGAGGACCCCGCGGTGGATCGGGATAGTTCTGAGTACCGCAGCCGTGCTATCCATGATTCTCGACGGCATAGAGCATCTGGCAAAGCCGGCTGATGGTTTCGCCGTGCTTGGCTTTCCGGCGGCGCTCGTTCCCGCAATAGCAGTCATCCAACTTGGCTGTCTCGCGATCTACCTCATTCCACGTACCGCGGTGTTCGGCGCGGTTCTACTCACTGCGTACTTCGGTGGCGCTGTGGCCATTCAACTTCGCATCGGACATCTGGTTGGAGCAAGCTTCCCGGTCGTCGTAGCCATACTTCTCTGGGGCGGTCTTTATCTACGTGACGCGCGTCTGCGCGCGCTCCTCCCCTTGCGCGCTAGTCAATAATGACCGGCGAAACCACCGCCATCCTTGGCTCCCGATTCCCGCGTCATGCACTCGCGTCGAGGGCAACTCCGGCTCAACAATTTGTTAACGATCCGGCGCGATCGAGACGGCTATGGAAGATCTGCAAATCCAACGAAAAGAGCTGGAAATGACGAAGGTCCTCGTCACCTTCAGTCCATCCGTGAATCTGCCGCGTCTTGGAAGTATTGAGCAAGCGCCGCGGTCACGCCTGATAGCCGCGCTACGGCCAAGCGTAATTTGCACGTCCGCTCGGTAGCGGAATGCCCAAGCCGCGAGCATGTCGGGCGGTTCCGCAGCATGTATGTCGATACGCAGGTCATAACCGGCGAGCAAGTTCTGGCGGCGGTCGGCGAGTTATTGTAAGGGCTTGCGAATCCAGACGCTGGTCAGCATCCAGCACTGGGTCCAGGCATCGGGATCCGCGAGCAGCTTCGACGCCGCGTCGAGCGTCGGCGCATCGACGAAGCCGCTCTCGATCGCGCGGTCCCGAATCATTTCGAAGACCATCTGAAAGTAGAGCGCGTCACGCGTCGTGCCGCGAATATTCGGCACTTCGGTCTTTGCCTCCGGATATCCAAACCCGAGTGCTTGAACCATCGCCGGGAGCTTGCGACCGATGTACCACTCGACGCCTTGTGAGTGACCCCATTCGATGATACCGTTCCAGGCCTTTGCCCAGGCCGCTGGTTCGCAAGTTCGCACCAGATTGAAATCGGGTTCGCAGACGAAGATCCAGCCGCCCGGCCTGGTTGAAGCGGCCATTTTCGCGAGCACCGCCGGCGCGTATTCGGAAACTTGATGCAGCGTCGCGCGGCACATGACGAGATCGAATGGTCCGGCCGGTAAGTCCTCGGTGCGCACGTCGACCTTGCGCACGCTCAAATTTTGCGACGGGATGAGTTCGAGTAGCTTCGGGTTGATGTCGACTGAAGCGACGCTGCCCGATTCGCCGACCACCTCGCAGAGCCACTCCGTGATGCTGCCGTTGCCTCCGCCCAGCTCGAGGCAGTTCCAGCCTTTGGTGAGACCCAGGCTCGAGAGCGAGGCCCGCGTGCGTGGATCGAGGATCTTCGACATCAGGTCGAGCCGCTGGTATTCGGCGGTGGCGGAGTTGTCGAACATGTATCCGTGCATCAGGAGAAAGGCCTAGCGCCGGACGGCGCGGATATTCCTTCTAGCCCTTTTAGTCGTGGGGCGGCAGCACCGGCGGAGATCCGACAACCGCGAAATGTCCCTCCGGCGTAATCGTCAGCTCTGGCGCATACAACCCGATCAAGCGGCGGCGCCACCAATTGCCTGACTGCCGCTTCTCGGCCACCGTGGTAAACCAGTACTGCCACAGCACCGCGCGCACATACCGCGGCGGGGTCCCGGGAAACGGATTGCGCTTGAACAACGCCAGCACATCGGGATCGTTCACGATCAGCCGCTCCTCGGCCAACGGGACAATATCGTTTTGCTGCCAATCGCCTAGAGACGCAAACCACAGATTCCAATCGAAGCGCGGCTGATAGGGCGCGTAGATGCCCGGCGGTTCGTTGAGCGCCTGCGGCTTATAGCGGAAGGGATATGCCACCCATTGGTTGCCATCGTCCGACCCCTGAAATTCAATCTCGTACCGCCCGCGCGTCATCACCGCGAAAAGCCCGTATTGGTTAGCGATGCGGAACGGATCGAGCAGTCTCACCGGAAAACCGAATACCGGTGACATTCCGCCTAGCGGCATAGCGATTAGCTCCGCGGTGGTGTCGTACGCTACCCATGTCAGTAGAACGATGCTCACCGCAAGCCCCAGTGCGTTCAAGTGTTTCTCGAGCCGTTGCCGCCAGGGTCTGCGCGCTTGCAATTCTTCCGTACTCAGCGCTTGAACCGGCGCGCGCGGCTCCGTGACGCTTGGGATTGACAAAGGCGTCTCTTCCGTCACGTCAGTCTCGGGCTTCCTAACGAGTTCAGGTCTGAACCGCATCGGCACAAACCGCATCAGCGCCCGATCGTCCAGCAGTAAGAACCCGAGAGAAAGCACCAAATAATTCAGGAATGTATAATTAGCGGTAAGGGTCACGCCAATCTGCCACGGAGTGACGATGCAAAAGCAGATGAGCCGCACGCGCCTTGGGAAGAAGAGCATGAAGACCAGCCCCAGCTCCATTACCAGCGTTGCGCCCGCAGTGGCTGCCTGGAACCAGTGTGGAAGGTGCTGCATATACCAGCCAATCCACGTGGGCAGTGGTCCGTTCTGGTAATACTCGTCGATGGCCGTAAAGTGGCGCCACTCCGGGTCGCCACTCAGCAGCTTTACCATCCCCGACTCGAAGTAGATGCGAAACCACACCCACTGCAACAGGAAGAGGCTCGCGCGCGAGGGCGGGCTATGCGCACCCCACCCCGGCATCAACCCGCGCGGCGCGAAGAACAGCGCCAGAAAGCCCGCTTCGAGCAGCATCCCATCCGACTGGTAACCGGAAAACACACCAGCCACCGTTACGAACGACAGGAAACAGACAAAACAGGCTAAGAAGCCTACCCGTGGCCATAAGTTGAAGAACGCAGCTATCGAAGCAGCCAAACCAATCCACGTGACAGCTATCAACATGCTGGAGCTCGCGGAGATCCAGTAGAGCGATGGCGCGTACCAATAGCCCGCAGCCCCCAGCGCGTCCGCGACCGCAGCCAAGAAATGCTGCGCCGGCAGAATTCCCTCCGGCCCTATCAGTCCTTTGATCTGAAACAGCAGCGAGTAGAACGCGGAGAAATAGATGGCGGCCAGCGCGCGCAAAAAGATCCATCGCGGGATCAGTCTGCTGTCGACGCCGTAGTGAGAGTCGAACAACCACCGAATCACATTGGCTAGCGAACGCTGCATCGTTCCCAGAACATGGCAGCGATTCCGCCTACGAACGGCGGAGGTACGCTAATATGAAATACTGTGTCCTGTGCCACCCAATTCGGCGCGAGTTCATTTGAGATCATAACCCGACTGGATCCCAGAACGCACTGGGGTCGCCGTCGAACCCGCTGGTGTTCCATAAGCTTTTCGCCGAGCGCATAGTAGGTCGCCGCACTGCCGCCTGTAAGAACGGCGACGGCGCCGGCATGCGCTAACTCCGTGCGCACGACAAAACAAACGTCAGCCAGGGAAGACTCGTCGGTTATCGGCGACATCTTAGAGCGGCTTCCCCGCACGCCGTGGACGCCGGCGTAACTGCGATACACGGCGCTCGAGGCCGGGATCACGCTTTGCGTATTTCAAGAGTAGAGCGCGAAGTTCGTCGGCGCCGTAAAATCGCGGATTGAGGCGTACCTCGCGATTAGCCCCCACGATCCGGCTAGCCACGACGCCCTCGCGCTCAAGGTCATTCACCATCCGCTGTACGCTTGGCAACGGTGCATCACTAACGCGTGCGAGCTCTCTAGGGTACGTTTCACCGAGCAGAGCGACAAGCGTTAGAATTTTGCTGCGGGAGGTGCTGCCGAAGAGCTTCATATTGACCATGGCTTAGTATTATCAAAAATGTGGTCGGTTGAGCACATTTTTGTTGCAATGCTCAGCCCAACAGCTTTTCTGACCTCTGAAGAGTTTCGGGTCGCTGGTAGGACCTTTTGGGATGGCCGGGAGTCGAACCCGGACGTCCTTTCGGACTGCAGATTTTCGCACCACTATGGCTTTCGCCACCGCGTCCGGCGCGTTTGTGGTCCGGACTGTGCCTTGACCGTATGAGATGGGACCTCACTTAGGCCGCGCCCGTCCAGTCTCTACACCTTCCCCTGCTACGGAGCTTGGCTCGGCATCGTCACGTCTTACGACAGAGAGTTCGCCGACTTTGAGCGCATCCCGCAGGCGGTTTCCCGAACTGCGGCTCAACCGATTCCGTCAAGTCTGCTGTGTCTGCCTATTCCACCACCATCCCGAGTGTTGTAGCTACTGCCGGTAATGTTCGACGACGTCTTCGCTGCGCATATTCGCGACGCCCGGATCCTGGCCCGCGTGCCGCCGCGCCCGCCGCTGGCGCAACAGATCCCAGTACTGATCGAGCTGGACGGAGATCTGCTCCAGGCGCGCTCGATCCTCGTTCGTGAGCCCGCCGGCGTCGCCGTGCTCGAATAACCGGTGCTCTTCGGCAACGAGCTGCTCGATGTGCTCGCGTATCTGCGTGTCGTTCATGGACGAAATCCCCTTCGCGTCTCGGTGCTTGCCCCGACCGGTGGTCGCGGTCCTGCTGCGTCGCGTTGCTCCAGCGCAATGCCGAGCAACAGGTCCGCCGTCGTCGCGATCGCCTCATCGCGACCGATGATCTCGAGCGCGCTCTCGAGCACGACGATTCCGCCCGGAAGAATGTCGGCGCGCTGCGGCTTCATTCCCACGACCGCCTTTCGTTCTTCCAACTTCATGGCCGTCAGGCGAGCCAGCGTGCGTTCCAAGTCGGACCGCGTCAACGCATAAGAGAGCGGCGGGGTCTTGCGCGCGCGCACGATCGCCGCCGTCGTGGTCGCGCTCCCGCCGACGATCGCAACACGTTCCACGTTGGCGTAGTCGGCGAGCGGCGACAGCGCCCCGCGCGCAACGGCGCGAGCTCGCTCGAGCGTTGCCGGATCGACCGTTCCCTCGCGGCCCGCCAGCGCGGGCAACGCCTCGGTCAAACGGACCGCACCGATCTCGCACGAGATCACGCGCTCGGGCTGCGTGGAGTCGCCGACCGCGTACTCGGTGCTGCCCCCTCCGACGTCGAGAACCCCGACCCGCTCGCCGCGCAGCGTGCCGAACGCCGTGAGCGCGCCGCGATAGGAGGCGGCGGCTTCTTCTTCGCCGGTAAGCACGCGCAGCGGCACGCCGAGCACGTCGAAGACGCGTTGCTCGAACGCCTCACCATTCTCGGCGCGGCGCAAGGCGCTCGTCGCCACCGCGAAGAGCCGTACGTAGTGGCCGCGAACTGCGCGCACCAGTTGCACGATCGCCGCGAGGGTACGCTCCATCGGCTCGTCGCCGAGCCTTCCGTGCTCGCCGAGCCCCTCGCCGATGCGCGTGCCGATCGAACGCGTGAGCTCGATGCGTGGGACGTCAGGCTCGACGTCGGCAAGCAGCAATCGCGTCGAGTTCGTTCCGATAGAAACGACTGCGTAACGACGGCTCAAGTGCTTCGAGGCCCCCGGTTAGGTGGGACTGTGCTTCGACTGGAAGAGCGCGGCACGCCGCTTCTTGCGCAAGAAATGGCGCTCGGCAGCCGCAATCCCGTCGGGGGATTCCCATTCCTCGGTGCTCTTGAGATAGGACGCGATCTGCTCTTCCAGCTCGTCGTCACGGATCTGCGGTGCCAGCGAAACGGCGCAACGCCTTCCTCGGCGTCGCACCTCGAAGGACAGGCGCTTGCGACGAACGAGGGAGCGTTGATACTGCTCGCGATGCGCCTCGACATCCGATGCGCTCGCGCTCGCGAGGTCACCGCCATCCAGGCGAATGGTCGCGCCGTAGACATTCAGGTTGATGACGATGCCGCCGAGCGTATCGCTCACGGATGCGCCGTCGCGGCCGGCTGGGGCGAAATGAATATCAGTGCCTCGTTTGGACGAACCAGTCGAAGCCGGTCGTGGATTTCGGGAATCGCGCCCTCGGGGTCGCGCAGGCGAAGCAGCTCGCGCTGCTGCTCGTCGCGCCGCTTCTCGAGCGTCGTGATGTCGGCTCGAATCGAAGCAAGTTCGTGGACTGCCGCCAGATTCTCACCGATGGCTCGCACGTACTGCGCACCGATCAGCGTCGAGATGAGGAACAGGATCGCTGCGCCAGTCACGCGACCCGCGAGGCGAAGGACGCGCCGCGTGCGCTTCAATTGCTCCTTCCGATCGGCTCGAGTCCCTCCGTCTGCCATTCTCCCAATCGCCGGTACTTTCGATAGCGCTCCTCCAAAAGTCTCTCCGGCGTCAGCTCGGTCAGCTGCTTGAGTGCAGCGTCGATCGCATCCAGCACGCGCGTTACGACGCCGCCGGCATCGCGATGGGCACCGCCGAGCGGCTCGGGGATGATCTCGTCGACGATACCGAACCCTGCAAGGTCATCGGCGGTCAACTTCAAGCGGCTCGCCGCTTCTTCCGCTTTCCCCGCGTCGGACCAGAGGATCGCGGCGCAGCCTTCCGGCGACGCGACCGAATAGGTGCTATGTTCGAGCATCAGCAAGCGGTCCGCGATCGCGAGGGCCAGCGCGCCCCCCGAACCACCTTCGCCGATGATCGTCGACACGATCGGCACGCGGGCCAGCGTGAACTCGTGCAGGCACATCGCGATCGCTTCCGATTGCGCATGCTCCTCGGAGCTAATCCCGGGGTCGGCACCTTTGGTGTCGACGAAGGTCACGATCGGCATACGCAAGTGCGAAGCCAAGGCGGCAAGCCGGCGCGCTTTGCGGTATCCTTCCGGAGCCGGCATCCCGAAGTTGCGCCGCAGGTTCTCCTTGGTATCGCGACCGCGTTGCTGCCCAATGATCATTACGGGGTGCCGGCGCAAGAACGCGAAGCCGCCGACGATCGACTGATCGTCGCGGTAGTGGCGGTCGCCGTGCAACTCATCGAACCGATCGAAGCGCGAGATGTAATCGAGCGATGTCGGGCGGTCGGGGTGACGCGCCATGTGAACCTTCTCCCAGGGAGTCAGCGCCCCGAAGAGCTCGTGAAGGATCTCCTGATACTTCGTTTCGAGCGCGCTGATCTCGCTCGACATGTCGAGCGGCTGCGCCGCCGAGGCCTCCCGCAGCTCCGTGATCCGCCGCTCGAGCTCAGCGAGGCCTTTCTCACGCTCGACGATGACGTTATTGCTCATGCGCTGCGTACTGGAGCAATCGCACCAACGTCTCTTTGAGCGACCGCCGGTCGACGACCATATCGATCGCCCCCTTCTCGAGCAGAAACTCGGCCGTTTGAAATTGATCCGGCAGGCGCTGGCGGATGGTCTGTTCGATGACACGGCGCCCGGCAAAACCGATCACTGCTTTCGATTCGGCAACGATGACGTCGGCTTGAAACGCAAAGGATGCGGCGACGCCGCCGGTCGTTGGATCCGTGAGCACGACCACGAAGAAATTGCCGTCCTGGGTGAAGCGCGTCACCGCGGCGGTCGTCTTCGCCATCTGCATGAGCGCCAACATCCCCTCTTCCATGCGCGCGCCGCCGGATGCCGCGAAGATGATGCACGGCACCCCGCGCGAGCGCGACTCTTCGAGCAAGCGCGCGATCCGCTCGCCCGCCACCGTGCCCATCGTACCGCCGCGGAAGTGAAAGTCCATCACCCCCAAACCGACA
>JASHXG010000068.1 GCA_030043675.1 Vulcanimicrobiota bacterium | reverse complement strand
GTTGAGCGCGTTATCGAGTTCCTGATGATCGACGCGCGAGACCACGTCGAACGAAGATTCGCTCGCCACTTGCGGCTACGATACTCCTCTCAAAGCGTAAATGCTTGCTCGACGACGTCGCCGGATTTGCCGAGCTTCCCTACATCCTTGCCGTCGACGTAGACCTCCACGCCGCCGGCGTTGCCGATCCGCACCAGAGCATTCTTACCGTGGAACGTCTTGGAGGTTCCGGCCGGAAACGTACCCTCCATGCTAACACTCCCGTCAACGGTGACCCGCAGCCAGGAGGGAGCCGAGAGGACCAGGGCCAGCGACTTCGTCCCGTCGGCCGGACCGAGAGGGGTAGGCGGCCGGCGCGCGGGCGGCGTGGGGCTCGGCGTCGCGCTCGCCTCGGCCACGGTCGGCGCGGCCGTTTGGGCGTGGCCCATCGTCAATTCATTGTAGACGACGAAGGCGATCAGCAGCACCGCCACCGCCGCGGTGGCCCAGACGACGAAGGAGCTGGACCAGCCGGCCGGCCGCGACCGCAGGCGAGCGGGCGCGTGGTTGGGAGCGGTCGCCTCGCCGGACGGCGCAGCCGGCAGGGTCGCATTGAAGGCGGCGACGGCCTCTTCCGAATCCAACCCAAGGAAGCGTGCGTACGTCCGCAAAAAGCCGCGGACGTAGACCGGCGCCCCGATCGCGTCCCAGTTCTCATCTTCGATGGCCGCCAGGTAGAGCGAGCGAATGCGTATCTGCTCGGAGACATCGGACAAGGACAGGCCGCGCGCCTCGCGCGCGGCGCGGAACCGTTCACCCAACATCTGCGCTTTGAGTTAGCCCCGCCTTAGTGTTATCCTGTCCCACGTCAGATGGCTAAGGAACGCGTCATTGCGGCGATGAGCGGAGGCGTAGACTCCGCGGTTGCCGCCGGTCTCTTACTCGAAGCGGGTTACGACGTCGTCGGAATCACGATGAAGATGTATACGCCATCGCGACCGGCGCATGCCAAAAGCTGTTGCGGCATCGACGATTTCGACGATGCGCGCCGCAGCGCGGCGGTTCTGGGCATTCCGCACTACGTGCTCGATTTCGAGCAGACGTTTCGCCGCAGCGTCGTCGAGCGCTTTGCCCACGACTACGCGACGGGGCGCACCCCCAATCCATGCGTTTCGTGCAACAACTTCGTCAAGCTCGGGACCCTGGCCGCATACGCGGATCGGCTCGGCGCGCGCTACGTCGCGACCGGTCATTACGCGCGCCTCGAGCATCGCGATGACGGACCGCATCTTTTCCGTAATGCCCATGCGAAGGACCAGGCGTATACGCTCGCGCAGCTGACGACGGCGCAGCTGCGAGGGCTGCTGTTGCCGCTGGGCGAGCTCGACAAAGCGGCGACGCGCGCGCACGCGCGCCGCCTCGGCCTTCCGGTCCACGACAAGACCGAATCGCAGGACATCTGTTTCGTCGAAGGCGGTGACTATCGCACGGTGCTCGCGCGCGTTCGCCCCGAAACGAAGCGCTCGGGCGCGGTCATCGCGACGACCGGCGAGCTGATCGGCGAGCATGCCGGGATCGTCAACTACACGATCGGCCAGCGCGCGCGCGTTCCGGTGAGCAACGATGGGCCGCGGTACGTCACGCGCATCGACGCCGCGACCGACACCATCGTGGTCGGTCCCGAGGAGGCGCTCTTCTCCAAGCTGCTGCGCGCCAACGAGCTGAACCTCATTCGTCCCGAGCGCTTTTCGCGTACCGAAGTCCCGGTGCGCGCGATGATCCGCTATCGCGGCACCGCTGCCCGCGCGGTTGCGACCGTGCACGATGAGGGCGAGCTGATTCTACGTTTCGAGGAGGCGCAGCGCGCGATCGCGCCGGGTCAACTCGTCGCGCTGCTCGACCCCGAGACCGACGAAGTCCTGGGCGCCGCCACCATAGCGTAGCGTCAGCGGCTGATGACGACCCCGTACGCGGACGTCAAGCCGGTCAATTCGTTGACGGGAGCGCCGCCGGCCGGATAATCGTAGATCAGCACCTCGGACTTCGGCTTGCAGTCGCTCGGCGCGATTAGGACGTCGTCGGTGGTATCGATAAAGAACTGCCGCACCAAACAGACGTCGTTCAGCTGCGTTGTTCCGATTATCGTGGTGTCGGAGATGCGATAGATGTGTCCGTAGCGTTCGTTAGCGACCGCAAGATCGGTGCCGTCGTATTGTACGCCGGCTGGGAAGTTAAGCTTCAGACCTTCCGGCGTAACGTCTTTCATCTGCTTTGCGCCGGCCGGCAGTTCTCCCAGTCGGCCGGTTTCGCTTATGTCCGTGCCGTCAACGAAAGCGTCGCCGGCGCTGTCGTAGCCGACGAAAGCGTATGCGAACATCTCAGGATCGTGATATAACTTCGGCGTTCCGGTTCCGTGTTTGAAGACCAAGAGCCCGCCGGATGCGGTTAAACTGACGACCGTGACAACCGCCAGGTCGCCGTTGATTGGATTTACGGCGCACGCATCGAGAAAGTACGCTGTCGAGCTGTTTCCGACTGTGAGAACGCGAATCGGCTTCGTGCCGCCATGCGCGAACTCGGTAACCTGGTCCGTTAGCTCACCCGATACGACCCAAACGTTGCCCGATCGTGGATTGACGCACATTCCTTTGGGAGTCGTGACCGTCAGTGAGCCTATTCGCTTCAGCTGCGGATACGAATAGATTCGGACCGCGTTCTTGCCGGTTTCGGAAACGTACAGCAATGCGCCGCTCGTGGTTGAGGCTGGGCTCACCGCCTGCGGCACGACCGGCGCAGGGGCACGGGCACATCCGGGCAGGACCTCGACCGCGACGAGGATCCCAACAGCGCTAAGGAACCGCCGTGCAGAACTCATTGCTCGCCCCTCCGAGTGCCGCGGGTTTTCGACACACGACGTTATTACCCGGCCGTGGTTCGACAAGCTCACCATGACACCGGGAGGGCTAGCCGGCGGTGGCGAGCGCTAGCCTGCCCTGAGCGAAGGGGAAGGCTCGCTGCGGAGGTTCCAGTACGTGTCGCGCACGACGGGTTTGTAGCCGGCCTTGATGATGATCTCCTCGAGGTCGCGGCGCGTCGCTTCGTTGGTGCTGCCGGCGTCGTGGACGACCTGCTCCTCGATGATCGTCCCGCCCATGTCGTCGCAACCGTAGAAGAGCGCGAGCTGCCCCATCTTGAGGCCGGGCGTCAGCCATGAAGCCTGCAGATGCGCGAAGTTGTCGAGATAGAGACGCGAGATCGCCAGCACGCGCAAGTACTCGAGACCGGTCGCCTCTCTGCCGCGCAACGGCGTCTTGTACGGAACGTAGTACCAAGGAATGAAGGCCGTAAAACCGCCGGTCTCGTCTTGCAGTTCCCGGAGCACGTCGAGGTGCTCGATACGCTCGGCGGCGGTCTCGATCGAGCCGAACATCATGGTCGCGGTCGTCGGCATGCCGAGCAGCTGCGCCTCGCGCATCACGCCCAGCCACTCGTGCGGCTTGACCTTGCGCGCCGAGATGCGTTTGCGCACGCGCTCGACCAGAATCTCCGCGCCGGCCCCCGGCAGCGACTTCATGCCGGCCGCCTTCAGGCGGGCCAGGACCTCGCGCGTCGGTAGCTCCTCGACGTGCGCCAGGCCGACGATCTCCGAAACCGAGAGCGAGTGAATGTCGACCCGCGGATACTCGCGGCGAACGCGCTCGAAGAGCGTTTCGAACCACTCGATGCGCAGCTCGGGGTTGACGCCGCCTTGGATCATGATTTGAGTTGCGCCCTGATCGGCGGCATACTTCACGCGCTCCAGCACGCGGTCGTGCGACATCGTGTAACCCTCGCGGTGGTGCTCGGGCCGGAAGAACGCGCAGAAGCTGCAATGCACGTTACAAACGTTGGTGTAGTTGATCGTAGTGTCGATCACGTAGGTTACGACGTCGGGCGGATGCATCGCCATCCGCCGAGCGTG
>JASHXG010000067.1 GCA_030043675.1 Vulcanimicrobiota bacterium | reverse complement strand
GTCGAAGTTCGTATAGCCCAACGATACGTCGGGGCTGAACGCCTTCGAAACGCCCCACACGAAGCCGCGATACATCTCCGGCACGGCCGAGTCCTCGTAGAAGACCGGCAGGTTGATGTACGTGATCGTCGGCGTCACGCTCGCATCGTTGAAGAGCGGCAATCGCACCGTGCCGGAGTAGACGTACTGGACCGAACTGCCGACCCAGCAGCTCGGCGGCACCGGCGTCCCGCAGAGCCCGCCGGTCGCGAAGCCGGTCGGCCCCTGCGAAGGACGATTGTACCAATCGGCTGCTGCAGCGACGTTGAAGAGCTTTCCGACCGCGAACTTCGGCCCAAGGTCGTAGCCCGCGCCGAACTCGTAACCGTGCGAGTTGATCGACAGCGGGTTCACGGCTTGCACGCCGTTCACCGGACAAGCAATCTGGTTCAGACAGAGTCCCGTCACGTCGCTGCGCTGGTGGTTGAAGTAGTTGAGGTGGAGCGCGACCCCGTGGACCGACGTGCTCACGCCCGCGGCGAACCAGCGGTCGAGGAGCGATCCGGTGACGAACGACTCCTTCGGCGCAAGCGTCAGGATACGGCCGAGCTGGTAGCCGCGATACGTTTGATTGACGAAAACGTGCCAGTTCGGTGCGAATAAATAGTCGACACCCCAGTCAACGCGCCACGTGTTGACCGTCGGATTGTCGTTCGTGTATCCCACCCCCACGTATCCCGGAGGAGGCGGCGCATACGAGTCGCTTTGCGTGTTGAAGATCCACTTAGGCGCGACCGTAATGGTCAGCTTCTTTACGGGCGGAGGATCTTTTTTCTTGTCCTTATCTTGGGCGCCGGCCGGTAGTGTTTGGAAGGCCGTTAGCAGCACCGCACAAGCGATCGTAAAGGCGGCGGGCGTGCGGAAACATCGCAATCGGAGCATGCCGATTCTCCTCTCCAGCGAAGCGGGCGCGCACTTTGGCCTTTATGTTAGGGCTTTAAGCTTCGAGGGGGTATCCGCTAATGCGATGTCATCACAGGTGATGAAGGTCAACCTGATGATGGCCGGGCGTTTGACCGCCGGCTTGCTTCAACCGCGGCGGTTCTTAGAGCTCGCCGCCCGGCGTCATCCCCTCGAGTCGCCGCTTGAGATCGGCAAGGAAGCCTGAAGCAACATAGCCGTCGACGACTCGGTGGTCGAGCGAGAGACATGAGTTCATCATACGCCGAATCGCAATCGTGTCGTCGTCGCGCACAACCAGCTGCTTGACGACCGCTTCCATCGTGACGATGCCGGCCTGCCCGGCGTTGATGATCGGCGCCGAAGCCCACGAACCATTCGCGCCATTATTGTTGACGGTAAAGGTGCCGCCGGCGAGGTCGTCGACGCTGAGTTTCCCTTTGCGCGCTTTGTCGATGAGCTCGGCAGCCGCGCGCGCGAGCCCCTTGATCGAAAGCTGGTCGGCGTGCTTTATGACCGGCACGACCAGGTTGGCCGGCAACCCGATCGCGATACCGATGTTGACGTCTTCATTGACGTAGATCGCAGGCGGCTGCGGCCCGGTCGCCGGAACGAACCTCGCGTTCATCAGCGGGAAGGCCGCGAGCGACTCAACGACCGCGCGAATGAAGAAGGGCAGCAGCGTCAGTTTATATCCGGTTTCGCGCTCGAAGCGATCCTTTTCGCGCATCCGCCACGCCCAGACGTCGGTGACGTCGATCTCGACCATCGACCAGGCATGCGGCGCCGCATGTTTGCTCTCGACCATTCGTTCGGCAATGATACGCCGGGCTTGCGTGAGCGCAATGCGCGTGCCGCGGAGCGGCTGAACGTAGGTCGAGGTGCCCGATTCGGGAGGCGGTGCAACGGGCGCCGCCGGCGCCGCGTGCGCGACCGGCGCGGTGCGCGCAGCAGCCAGCACGTCGTCAGCGGTAACGCGGCCATTGGCGCCGCTTCCTCGAATCGACCGAATGTCGATGTGATGCTCGCGCGCGAGCCGCCGCACCGCCGGCGAAGCAGCCGAGAGCGCGCGCTGCGCACCGTTGGACGATGGAGCGGACGCGGCTGACGGGGTCGAGGATGGACTCGAGACGGGCACCGGCGGCGCTGCGACAACCGGCGCCTCCACTCCAGGCGCCGCGGATCCGAGCTCGTCGATGATGGCGATCGGCGTTCCGGTTGCAACCGTCTCGCCCTCTTTCACGAGCAGCTCGCGGATCGTCCCGCTGACCGGCGAGGGAACGCCCGCGTTGACCTTGTCCGTCGAGACTTCGACGAAATCTTCGTACTTATCGACGCTGTCCCCGGTCTTTTTCAGCCACTGCGCAACGGTGCCTTCGGTCACCGTCTCGCCGAGCTGCGGCATCGTAATTGTCGTAGGCATCAGAACTCCACCAGCTCGCGCATTGCTTGCGCCATTTCGGCCGGCGAGGACATGAACTCTTCTTCGAGCGGCAGCGCGTAGCCCATTGGGGGCACGTCGGGACCCGCGAGACGCCGAATCGGCGCGTCCAAGTGGAAGAGGGCTTCTTCGGCGACCATCGCGCTGATCTCGGCGCCGACGCCCCCGAACTTGTTGTCCTCGTGAATGATCAGGAGCTTGCGGGTCTTCTCCACGCTGCGCAGGATCGTGGTTTTGTCCATCGGCCGGATCGAGCGCAGATCGATGACCTCCACCGACAGCCCGGATTCTTGGAGCTGCGCGGCCGCTTCCAGCGCCCAGTGAACGTAGAGTCCGTACGAAACGGCCGTGAGCTGCGTCCCCTCCTTTAAGACGTTCGCCTTGCCCAGCGGGATCGTGTAGTGACCGTCGGGCACCTCGCCTTTAATGAGCCGGTAGGTCTTCTTGTGCTCGAGGAAGAGGACCGGATCGGGATCGTCGATTGCGGCGTTGAGCAATCCCTTGACGTCGGCGGGAAACGAGGGCGCGACGATCTTCAATCCCGGAACGTGATAGAACAACGCTTCGACCGAAACCGAATGCGAGAGCGCGCCGCGTACACCGCCGCCGTAGGGCGCGCGGATCACCAGCGGACAGGTGTACTCGCCGTTCGAACGGTAGCGCGTTTTTGCCGCTTCGCCGACGATTTGATTGAACGATGGATAGATGAAGTCGGCGAACTGAATCTCGGCGATCGGTCGCAATCCTTCCATCGCCATTCCAACCGCGATGCCGACGATCGAAGCTTCCGCGATCGGCGTGTCGATCACCCGTTCGGGCCCAAACTCCTTGATGAAGTCCTTGGTGATGAGAAAGACATTGCCGCGGGCGCCGACGTCCTCGCCGAGAATAACCGTCCGGTCATCGTTGCGCATCGCTTCGTAGAGCGTCGCGCGAACGGCCTCGACGTTGTTCATCACGGTTGAGCTGGTATTGCTTACGACTGCCACGGCTGCCAGGCTCCTTCGTAGAGATTCGTGTACAAGTCCGCCGGCTTCGGGTACGGCTGCGCTTCGGCCGCATCGGTCGCTTCGTTCGTTTCGCGCAACACGTCCTTGCGCATCGCGTCGACTTCCTGCGGCGTCATCACGCCATGCTCCACCAAGACCGCCTCGAAGGCCGGAACCGGATCTTGTTTGCGCCGCTCCAGCACCTCTTCGCGCGTTCGATACGTAAGATCGTTATCGTCGGTCGAATGCGCCAGATAGCGATAGCAGATGCCTTCGATCAAGCTGGGACCGCCGCCGCTCCGCGCGCGATCCATCGCCTCCTTCACCGCCGCGTAGGTTTCGATCGGATCAAAGCCGTTGAAACGCCGCCCCGGCATCCCGTACCCGGCCGCGCGCTTCCAAATCTCCGGCTGCGCCATCTGTCTGCTGAGCGGCGTCGAGATCGCCCACTCGTTATTCTCGACGAGCATCACGAACGGCAGCTTGTGGATCGCCGCAAAGTTCATCGACTCGTGCCACTCGCCTTCGCTGGTCGTGCCGTCGCCGCATGTGGCCAGCACTGCTCGTCCCGCTTGCTCGCGGTACGCGATCGCATAGGCGGCACCCACGGCGTGCGGCAGATGCGCGGCCAAGACCGAAGAGAACGACATCAAGCCGATCGCTTTGGAGGAATAGTGATTGGGGAACTGACGACCGCCGTTGTGGTCGCTCTCGCGCGCAAAGATCGAGAGCATGATTTCATACGGCGTAAGGCCGATGCCGAGGCACAGCCCGAGATCGCGGTAATAGGGAGCGAGAATGTCCTTGCCGCGATCGAAGGCCATCGCGGCGCCGGCCTGCAGCGCTTCGTGGCCCTCGCTGCCGAGTGCAAACGGCACCTTGCCTTGGCGGTTGAGCTGAAAGCCGCGATTATCGAGCTGGCGCTGAAGGAGCATGTTGCGAAGCATCGCTCGCAGTTGATCGTCGTTGAGACCGTGACGTTCGAGCGTTCCAGCTTTCGTGTCGGTGCTCACCGTTGCGTCACTCCTCTCCGCGCCACGGCTGCCAGCCGTCGGCGTAAACGTCTCGATAAAGATCTTCGGCCGGCGCATAGGCCATTACTTCAGCCCGGTCCGTCGCCTCGTCGACTTCCTCGCGGATCGAACGCTTCAGCGCTTCCATGCCCTCCTCGGTCAGGATCGATTCATCCAGCAACAGACGCTCGAAGCGGGGCACCGGGTCGTCTTTGCGACGGGCTTCGACCTCTTCGCGCGAGCGATAGGTCCGGTCGTCGTCGTCGGTCGTGTGCGCCAAGAAGCGGTAGCATTTCGCCTCGACCAACGTCGGGCCGCCGCCGGAACGAGCGCGCTCGAGCGCTTCCTTCACCGCAGCGTAACAGGCGATGGCGTCCATTCCGTCGACCACGACGCCCGGCAGCCCGTATCCTTCGGCCCGCTTATAAACGTCGGGCTGCCCCATCTGCTTGGCCAGTGGAGTCGAGATCGCCCATTCATTATTCTCGCAAAGAAAGATGATCGGCAGCCGATGGACGGCGGCGAAGTTTACCGATTCGTGCCACTCGCCTTCGCTGGTTGCGCCGTCGCCGAAGGTCGTCAGCACGGCTCGCCCTCGTTCGCCGCGATAGTGCAGCGCGTACGCCGCTCCAACCGCGTGCGGCAGCTGCGCGGCGATTACCGAGCTGATCGTCTGTACGCCGAGGCGGCGGCTGGCATAATGATGCGGGAACTGTCGACCGGCTGAGTGATCGGCGGCTCGCGCGAAGAGCGATAGGAGCACCTCGTAGGGCGTCAGGCCGATGCCGAGATCGAGTCCCAAGTCTCGGTAGTAGGGAACGAGGATATCCTTGCCGCGCGCGAACGCCATCGCCGCGCCCGCTTGGACCGCCTCGTGGCCTTCACCGGCCGAGGCGAACGGAATCTTCCCCTGCCGGTTGAGCTGGAAGCCTCGATTCTCGAGCGTGCGATGCATCAGCATCGTGCGAAAGATCGCTAGGAGCTGCTGGTCGGACAGACCATGGCGCCCGAAGGACGATGCGGAGGGATCGCGGTGTTGGACGGCCACGAGTCCCACTACTCGCACCCGCGCGGCGAAATCCTGCGGAGCGCAAGCCCTTAGATGGGCTCCGTGGATGCGGCGCGAAAGACGCGAGATGCTCGTAGGCGCTGCCGTCGTCCTTGCTGCGCTCTGGTCGCTGGTTGCCGATACGCCGCCGACTCGAGCCTACGCGCCGGCATCCGTCACGCTGTCGCAACTCTTCGACCTCAATCGGCGCGCTGCCGGGGCCCTGGAGCCTGGCGCCTATCGCGCGGTCATGCGAACGCAATCGAGCGCCGGCGACGTCTGGACGACGGAGACCTTTTCGAACGGAAGCGACTTTCGCACGACGGTGAAGCAGGGCGACGTCAGCTGGGCGTACGGTGAGTATCAAGGGCGGCAATGGCAACGGGATGTCAATGGGCTCGTCCTGCCTTCGTCAAGTTTCGCTCAGGAGGAAGACCCGTTCATCGGTGCGCTGCGCGCGCCCGAGAATCCACAGACCGGCGTCAAGCTCCTCGGTCTGACCGCCGATGAGTCGCCGAGCCTCGTAGTCGAAATTGCTCCGCACTCAGGGCTGATGGAACGGCGCTATTACGACGCCAAGACGGATCTGCTGTCTCGTCTCGACATGATCGATTATGACGGGCACAAGCAGGTGTGGCTCTACAGCGGCTACCGGCGTTTCTTCGGAAGGATGGTGGCGAGCGTCATCGACTACGAGCAAGACGGAGCCTCGGTCACGCGCAGAACGAGCGTCGCGAGCTACGACCGCGTTCTCGCAGGGTCGATCGATCTGACGATTCCACCTTCGAGACCGCTCTTCGATCTCGCCGGCCGCGATGCCGTGGCCGTCCCGGCTCGATTCACGGATCACGGCATCATCGTGCGCGTTTCGATCGCAGGTCGCGGCCTCGATTTCCTGTTGGACTCCGGCTGCCCCGACATGGTTATCGACCGCGGCGTTGCAGACGAGCTTGGAATGCCGTCGACCGGCGCAATGCGGATGAGCTTCGCCGGTGATTATACGATCGCGAACGCTCGCGCTCCCGACTTGTCGCTGACGGGGCTGGCCGCTCGGGACGTCGCCTTCTCCACTCTGAACTTTGAGGAGCAGAACCCCAGCGAGCGGGTCGTCGGTTTGTTGGGCACCGATTTCATCGGCAGCGGCGCCCTGGAGGTGGACTTCCAGAACAAGATCCTAACACTGTACGGTCAAGTGCCGCCGGACCTGACCGAACGAGGATGGTCGGCGTTGCCGCTGCGTTTGGATTATGGGGTGCCGATGATTCAGGCGGCGTTTAGCGGAGTGCCGGGCAACTTCGTCGCCGATCTCGGTGCCCTCTATTCGATGCTCTATCCGCACTACTTCGCGCGATTCCCCAATAAGATTCCTTCCGGGATGGCAGATCAGGAAGAGCTGATCACTGTCGGAGGTAAGCCGTTCGGCGTCAAGCACCTTACCATGAAGCGCCTCGTCCTGGGTGATTGGATATTCGGCGACGTTCAAGTCGTCGTGCCGTCGGCTGCCTATGCGCAGCAACGTGACTACGATGGGCTGATTGGACGCGACACGTTGAGCGATTTCGACCTCATCTTCGATTACGCGAACCGTAAGCTCTGGTTCAAGCCACTCGTATGATAGAGCATTTCGCTTCCGTCGACGTTCCGGCCGAGCAGCTCGTGCGTTATCGGCGACACTTTCACGCGCATCCGGAGCTTTCGCTGGTCGAGTTTGAGACGGCCGCCTTCATCGAGCAAGAGTTGCGTGAGGGCGGCTTCGATGAGATTCGCGCCGGCGTCGGCGGGACGGGCATTCTGGCGACGCTGCGCGGCAGAAAGCCGGGGCCGGTGACGCTGCTGCGTGCCGACATGGACGCGCTGCC
>JASHXG010000066.1 GCA_030043675.1 Vulcanimicrobiota bacterium | reverse complement strand
ACGGTCGAATGACGGACTTCATACCGGCTTTGCACGTTCATAGCCGCGCCCCCATTGCACGTTGTGCTGTAGAATATACCCTAAGAGGTACGACCATGCTGCATGTATGTCGTCTTGCAGGCGCTTTCGCTGCTGCCGCACTCCTGGCTGGGTGCGCCGGCAGCGTCCCTTCGCCGTCCGTCCCGACGTTAAGTCCTCCCGGAGGCTCGCGCACCCTCCACTACACGGGCAAGCGCCAAACATTCCGAGTCCCCTCGGGCGTCACTGCGCTGACCATCGCCGCTTACGGTGCGAGCGGGGACGGCAAACGGCACGGCGCCGCGGGCGGTCGGGGCGCGGCCGTTGGGGCCACGATCGCAGTTAAGCCCGGGCAGTTGTTGATCGTCTACGTCGGCGGTCAAGGCAGCACCGGCGGCTTTAATGGCGGCGGGAGCGGCGCCTATGACGGTGGCGGAAGTTCGGACGTGCGCACCGGACGCGGTACGCTTGCTGAGCGCATTGTGGTCGCCGCAGGCGGAGGCGGTCAAGGCGAAAGCTTTCTTTTCATGAGCGGCTCCAGCAGCTTCTACTCGTGCATCGGCGGGCACGGCGGAGAGGGCGGCGCAAAATCCGGCGCGCAGGGCGGCGGGGGCGAATGCGCCGGACCTCCCGGCGGCGGCGGCGGAGCCTCGCAGACAGCGGGCGGAGGAGGCGGCGCCGGAGGTTCCTACGGCGGAAGCACGCTGGGTGGGAGCCCAGGCTGTACGGGCACCAGCGGAGACGCGGGAATCAGCCGCGACGGTGGCGCCGGCGCCAATGGCTGTTCGGGCGAAGGCGGTGGCGGAGGCGGCGGCTATTACGGCGGCGGTGGCGGTGGGAGCGGCGGCTGCTGCGGAGAGTATGGCGGCGGCGCCTCCGGTGGCGGCGGCGGCGGCGGCTCGTCGTACGTCGAGAAATCGGCAACCAATGTCAAAGAAACTTCCGGAGGAGCGCCGCGAGGCAACGGCAAGGTCGTCTTCTCTTGGTAATCTCTCAAACGCTACGATCCGGCGCGCTGGCTACGTAGCGGAATTGACCCGGCTTCCACGAGCAAACGCTGCCGTCATTCATGGCAAAAGACTCGAAACCGTCGACCTCGGGGTTGAAGTCCTCGTTGAGCCGCTTCGTCGCAGGCCAGTTTACGGCTGGTTCTTGGCGTGCGGCGCCGCGTGCCTTCGAATTCGAAAACTGCGGCCCTTTCACGAGTGCGTTTAATGCGTTAGCCAGCCTCCGCGCGTCATCCACTAGGCATACGCGCTTTCGACAAGCATGGAAAGACGGCCCCCGATTACAATAAAGAGCGCGTTCGGCAGCGTCACGGGAGACTTTGTGATGGAAAAGCCCAACATCGTGCTCATCCTCGCCGACAACCTTGGCTATGGCGAGATCGGCAGCTATGGCGGCGGCGTAACTCGCGGTGCACCAACGCCGCGCCTGGACAAGCTCGCTCAAGAGGGCACCCGCCTCACAAATTTCAACGTGGAGCCTTCGTGCACGCCGAGCCGTTCGGCGCTCATGACGGGCCGGTACCCACTTCGCTCCGGTACGTATAGCGTGCCGGTAGACGGACGGCCGTACGGGCTGGTTCAGTGGGAGGTCACGCTTGCGAAACTGCTCTCCGAACACGGCTATGCTACGGCACACTATGGCAAGTGGCACCTCGGCGATAGCGAGGGCCGTTATCCGAATGACCAGGGGTTCGACGAGTGGTACGGCATCCCGAACTCCTCGGACGAGGCGATGTGGGCGGAACAGTCCGATTTCGATCCTTCCGTCGCGCATCTGGAGTATCTGATGGAAGGTCGCAAGGGCGAACAATCCCGCAAGCTCAGGGTCTACAACGTAGCCGAGCGCCGCGAAATCGATTCTGAGCTCGCCGCCCGTACGATCGAATTCATGGAGCGAAAGACAAAGGCCAAAACGCCGTTCTTTGCTTACGTCCCAATCACCCAACCGCACATGCCCACTGAGGCGGGCAAGAAGTTCGCCGGCAAAACCGGCCATGGCCCCTTTGCCGACATGCTCGCCGAGATGGACGACAACGTGGGACGCATCTTGGACGCCATCTCGGAACTAAAGATCGCGGACGATACCATCGTCATCTTCACGAGCGATAACGGCCCTGAGGATACAATGCCGTGGCGAGGTTGGGCGGGTCCCTGGTCGGGAACCTACGTCACCGCGATGGAAGGTTCGTTGCGCGTTCCGTTCATCGTCCGCTGGCCCGGAAAGATCCCCGCGGGGCGCGTCAGCAACGAGATCGTCCACATAACCGACCTTTTCACCACCCTGGCTAAGATGTGCGGCGCCGATATTCCAACCGACCGCGCCATCGACGGCGTCGATCAGACCGATTTCCTACTCGGCAAACAGGGGAAGTCGTCGCGGCAGTTTATCGCCGTTTTCCAAGGGCCCGAACTGTACGCGGTAAAATGGCGCAACTACAAGCTGCATTTTGTCTGGCAAGTACGCATGTACGATCCGCCGCAAAAGCTGGCCGTGCCGCGTCTCATCGACCTCTACGATAATCCGCAAGAGACGATCCAAGAGACCCGAGGTGAGAGCGCCGTCGTCACCCGAGCCTGGGTTATGCAGGCGGTCATGGCGGAGCTCGGCAAGCTCAAGGCCACGGTCGCGAAAGACCCGCTGATCCCGATGGGGACGCCCGATCCCTACGTCCCGCCCTCGGCACCTGAGTCGAAGGCAACAATCGAACTGCCGGTTACTCAAACGGCGGACTGATCGCGTTCATTCCGCTTTTTGGCTTAGATAAATCCCGGAAGCGCGCGTAAGTAGCGTTCGATTCGTAGCGTGAGCTCGTCGCCAAAATCGTGCCGGACATCGACGAGCAGGGCCTGCGCTTCGCTGCACGTTACCTCGCGGGACGCCATCCGTCTAAATATGGAGCCTACCTCGGAAAGCGTAGAGAGCCTCGTATGCGAAGTCTCCAGCTCGTCTAGAGACTGAACGAGATCCGGCATATATCGCGCGCGGGCGTAACGAAGGACCAGTGCCGCGACCAGCGACGTATGGTAGTTGCAAAACCACTGCTTTTCCGGATCGCTAAACAGCTCGACGCCAACAGGCGTCGGGCCGGCGACATATCCATGCAGATCGATATCTGCAAACAAGTGGGAAAGGCATAGCGCCGACCCCCCGATCGCGTTCTTATGCTTTAACAGCATCTGGCATAGCACTAGCTCGAGGGCGAGATCGATGTTTTGCTCGGAGAGAAATCTGAGGATCCCAAACTCCACCGCTTCCTCGCCTTGCTCGTTCGTGCGGCTCAGGCCATTGCCGTAAGAATCCAGCCCAAGCTTCGTCCCAAAAAAAATGCTGTGCGTGTACGAATAGTACTCGGTCGCGGTACTCCAGCCGGCATGGGGAGGATGCGCGCCGCTTCCGACCGACCAGGCGTTTTCAAAGAGGCTCAGCTTCTGATTTCCCGGATCGAGCTGCCAAAGACAGAACAACGAGTCCAGGATTCGACACGGGAGGCGTTCGGTCGAGAAGTAGAGATCGCTGGAAATCACCGATAGCGCGTATGCCCTCATTTCGCGCCACGACGCCAACTGCTTGCGCACCATGTAGATGATTGGATAAATGTACAGAAGAAGTTCTCGGGGCGACGAGACTATGGTCGATAGGTAACGGGGGTTTACGCACACCGAGGCCACGAAGTCATGAACCTCTCGCGGAACGGGGACTCCGTTGCGCTCGTCGGCGATAGCCGAGTACATACAAAGCTCGTCAAAGGCTTTCAACTTGTAACAGAGCTTGTCTCCCTGTTCTAGGCCGAAAGGGGAGAAATGATCCAGGTTTTGTACGAGCCACGCATCGAGACATTGCGTCGCCGAGGCCAAGGCGTCTTCCATCTCCCCCTCCAGCCTGACCTTAGAGTTTCAGAGCGGCGACAACGTCAGCAACGGTGCTGTCTTGCGTAAGCTGCTTACCGCGAACCTCGAACATCCTGGTGGGTGGATCGAGGGGCGGGTCCGTCTTTATGATAAGGATGTAGTGTTTGCTGCTGAAGATGATGCTCCAGTCTTCGTGGACGGTCGTGCTATCTTTTAGCGGCGTGTGATCCGATTTGAGCTTGCCGATCAGAGCCACAACCTCAGGCGATTTGGCGTTCAACATTGAAATGATTTCCTCACTAAAACCATGCGGATGAACGGGCGTGGTTTGCGACCTTGGCCAGAGCGGCAACGGCCCTTCGCCAGCCCTTGTGAGATGATAGGGCGCGCGCGCCCCATCGGGCCTCCGCAGAGTTGCCCAAATTGGGTTGGCCGATCACCTATTTTGTGGACGTTGCCGCGCCCTGGGGAGGGGCCGTTTTAGCCTAGCGGGCGGGGCGGCCTAGCGAGATCGCTTGTTGGCACAATCCCTTTATCAATCGAAGGTGTACGGCGGTCGTAAAACCGACGTCCACGCGGATTGGGTCGGAATATGCGCAGCCGGACTCGGTTCTAGCTTCCAAACCGTAACTGCCTGGGGCAAGGTCCGAAAAATGGAACGAACCATCCGACCCGGATTGGGTCTTTTCTACCGTCTGATTCGCATACAGGGCGACGACCGATATGGGCACGCCGGAGACAAGCTTGCCGTTGTAATCCACAATCGTCCCGGTAATCTCCGGGTTCGGCGATGAAGCTGCTAAGGTCAAGATCAAGCAGATCAGCGGGTACATACGGCGGCCTCGTGAACTCCGAGGGATCGAGACTAAGTACATTCGCCGCACTCAGACGGCGGCCTACTGAGGCGGCCGTCCCGCTCGCGGCCGGCGCGCGTCATTATCCGGAAAACGGAGGATGGGGCGCAACCCCTGACGACTCGCAGGCGATTTTCGAAAGCATGACCGATCAAGAGATTAAACCCTTTCTCGGCAAAGCCGTGCGCGTTACTTTGGCTGACCGGCGCGTCTTCGCCGGCGTTCTCCATACCTCCGATGAATCGGGGCACGGTCACCGGCATTACGCAATTGTCTCCGACCCGATTCGCGAGGGCGACCGCGCCGTTCGCCAGCTCATCCACGGCGGTGACCAGATCGCGATGATCGAAGACGCATCGGGAGATCCTGCCGCGACGCCCTAAGCCAGGTCAAGAATGGCGAAGGCGCTGCGCCTCTCGCGCAATCCATTACGACATCGTGGGTATGCTTCTCATATCGAATCACGCACGGGCGACAAGCGCGTCACTCCGCGAAATCGACTGGGTCTTCCTGGGGCACCTCGTTGTAGAGGATGGTCACCAGGGGCGTCCCGGGCTCGGCCGTTGCGTCGCTGCGCAAGGACCCGACTTCGCCGGTAACACCGCTGGTGTATTCGGCGACGATCTCACCAAAGGTGTTGCGCTGAGTGGCGACCTTTTGACCGGCGTGAACCTTTTCGTTCAGCTTGACGAAAAACTCGACGAAACCACCGTGGGTCGAAAGGATGTTGTGCCCGCTGTTTCCTACGAAGACGCCGGTATCGCGCCCGGTTCGACCGATCGGGCCGGCAATGACTTTGTGATGCTTGAGCACGTTCATCGTGCCTTCCACGAACCAGCCGATCATCTCGGGGTCCAGGACCCGCGACGGACCGATCTCGGGTGTAAACGAGGGGATACCCACGTGGATCAACGCGTTCGGTAGAATCGTCGGATAGACGGGATTGTCGAAGATCTGCTCGATCGGGTAGAGTTCCACCATCGCGCGCACCTCGGGCAGCTCCATCCGCGCCAGGATGAATGCCGTTACGTCCATCGCCGTCGTTCCGCAGTGGAAATCGATTGCGTAGTCTGAGTTTGGCGTCAAGAGCTTGTTGAAGATCAGCGCGGCGTGCCGGCTCGTCGCATTCGGGCCGTTCTCATTTCCAGGCCACTCCCGATTCATGTCGATGAGGTCGATTCCACGGCCTGAAT
>JASHXG010000008.1 GCA_030043675.1 Vulcanimicrobiota bacterium | reverse complement strand
TACTTCAGCAGCATCTTCGTCGATCCGGCGAATCCGGACCGGCTCATCAACGTCGCGCTCATTCTCTCGATGAGCACCGACGGCGGCCGCTCGTTCCATCCGGTCGCGACCGGTGCGGGCTGGGATTATCATGCCCTCTGGTGGTCCGCGGACGGCCGCCGCGCGATCATCGGAAGCGACGAGGGCGTGTTGATCTCCGCCGACGGCGGCGTGAGCGTCTGGCAACCGTACGACCTTCCGTTCGCGCAGCCGTACCACGTGTCGTACGATCGCGCGGTGCCGTATTACGACGTCTGCATTGGTTTGCAGGACGACAACTCGTGGTGCGGGCCGTCGAGCAGCGACAATACGATCGGCGTGCTCAATCGCGACTGGTATCAAGTCGGGCCGGGCGATGGGATGTGGGCGCTCTTCGATCCCAGCGACTCGAATCTCATTTGGTCGACCTCGACCAACTCCGACACCGGCCAGGTCTACGTTTTCGATGCGCGCACGAAACAGATTTACGAAGTTTCGCCGGACGCAGAGTCGAACGGCGAGCGCGCGGCCGCGGGCCTGCGCTACCGCTTCAACTGGGATACGCCGATCGCATTTACCAACGATGGAAGGGCGCTGGTCGGCGGCAACGTCGTCTTTGCCAGCAGCGACCATGGGCAGACCTGGAGCGTTATCAGTCCCGACCTCACGCGCAACGATCCGAACAAACAGCTCGATTCAGGCGGGCCGATTTCCTACGATCAATCCGGCGCGGAGTTCTACGACACGATCCTCTATCTTGCGACGAGCAAGCTCGATGACGGGCTTATCTGGGCGACTACCGACGACGGCCAAGTGCAGCTGACGCGCAATGCAACGTACAAGACGGCACACCCGAGGTGGCAGAACGTCTCGCCGCCCGCGACCCTCGTGCCCCCGTGGGGGCGCATCACCAACATCGATCCCGGGAGCTTTGCAGCCGGCACGGCATTCATAGCCGTCGAACGCCATCTGCTGGGCGACGACCGTCCTTACGTTCTGCGGACCGACGACTACGGTCAAACCTGGCGCTCCATCGCCGGCGACCTGCCGCAGGACCAGTACGTCCGTACCATTCGCCAGGATCCGCGCAACGCCGACGTGCTCTACGCCGGAACGAATCGCGGCGTTTGGATCAGCTTCGATGCCGGATCGCACTGGCAGTCGCTGCGCTTGAACATGCCCGCGACCGCCATCTACGATCTCGAAGTCCAGCCCTATGCCAACGATCTGATCGTGGCGGCGCACGGGCGCGGCGTCTGGATTCTCGACGATCTGCGCGCACTCCAGGAATGGTCGGGGGCGAGCTCTTCGGGTGCAACGCTCTTCGCTCCGCGCGATGCCTATCGGCTCTGGCGCTGGGCGCCGGTGAACACCTTTACCAACCCGGCCATTCCACCCAACGAGTACATCGGCGCCAACGCCGCGTACGGCGCCATTCTCACCTACTATCTCCCGAAGGCGGCCAATCGCGCGAGCATCGAGATCCTCGACCAAAACGGGCGCGTTGTGCGACACTTGTCCGGCGCCGACGTCCCCAAGCGCGCCGGAATGAATCGCACGTCATGGGATCTCAACGAGGACGGCCCGGTGCACTGGCACGGGACGTTCAAACTGAATCAGGGGCCCGACGCCGGCGCCGAGGTCGTGCCCGCGACGTACACCGTCCGCCTGAACGTCGACGGCGCGATCAAGGAGCAGCCGGTTACGGTGAAGCCCGATCCTCGCGATCCGGCCATCGCGTCCTACCAGCGCCGTCATGACTTCCTCGCCGAGCTGCTCGACGAGCTGAGCGGTATCGACACGATGCTCAATGACATCGACGCCAAGCTTCGCGGCGCATCGGGCGCGCGGGCCGCCGCGCTCATCGCCTTCAAGCACCGGCTAACGTACGATCCGCGCAATATCGAGGACTTGAGCGGGCCGGCGCAGCTGCGGGAGGACGTGCTCGATCTCATCGGCCGTCTCGGAAGCTCGTTTCAAGCTCCGACCGCGGCACAGACGGCTCAAGCAGCAGTCTATCGAAGCCAATATCAGGAGCTTCTGACGGCGTACCGGCAGCTCTAAGCTGGCAGCCGCTCACCAGGCCTCTTGCGCAACCATCCTACCGCGCAGGCTGTAGAATCGAGAGGTAATGAACGCAGAGAAGATGACGGAGCGCGTTGCGGACGCGCTCAACGCTGCCTATTCGCGGGCGCTGCACGAACACAATACGCAGACCACGCCGGAGCACATGCTCGCGGCGCTGCTCGAACAGGAACGCGGAATTGCGCCCGATATCTTGGCTCACGCCGGCGCCGATCCGACCGCTCTGGCCTCGCAAGTCGACGAGGCGATCGGACGGCTTCCGCGCCTGACCGGCGCGAGCGCCGATTCGGCACAAGTCACCGTCTCTCCGGAGCTCGTGCGGATCATGAGCGTCGCCGAGAACGAAGCCAAGGCGCTGCAAGACGATTACACCTCGGTCGAGCACGTTCTGCTCGCGATGGCGCAATCGTCGGGCGAGGTCGGGCGTATCTTCCGCGCGGCCGGCCTCACCAAGCAGAAGCTGCTGCAAGCGCTGCGCGAGGTGCGCGGCAATCAGCGCGTTACGACCAAGGATCCCGAGGGCACGTACAAATCCCTCGAACGTTACGGACGCGATTTAACGCTCGAGGCCGAACGCGGCAAGCTCGACCCCGTGATCGGACGCGACGAAGAGATACGCCGCGTCATTCAAGTGCTCTCGCGCCGCACGAAGAACAATCCCGTGCTGATCGGCGATCCGGGCGTCGGCAAGACGGCCATCGTCGAAGGCTTGGCGCAGCGAATCGTGCGCGGCGACGTCCCCGAAGGCCTCAAGAACAAGCGAATCGTCGCGCTCGACATGGGAGCGCTGATCGCCGGCGCGAAATATCGCGGCGAGTTCGAAGAGCGCCTCAAGGCAGTACTCAAAGACGTCGCGGCTTCGCAAGGGCAGATCATTCTCTTCGTCGACGAGCTTCACACCGTCGTTGGCGCCGGGAAAGCCGAAGGCGCGATGGATGCCGGCAACCTGCTCAAGCCGATGCTCGCGCGCGGCGAGCTGCACATGATCGGTGCCACGACGCTCGATGAGTACCGCAGGTACGTCGAGAAGGATGCGGCCCTCGAGCGCCGTTTCCAGCCGGTGATGGTCGATCAGCCGAGCGTCGAGGACACCATCTCAATTCTTCGCGGACTGAAGGAGAAGTACGAGGCGCATCACGGCGTGCGCATCAAGGACGCCGCGCTCGTTGCCGCGGCAACGATGAGCAATCGCTATATCAGCGATCGCTTTCTGCCCGACAAGGCGATCGATTTGATCGACGAATCGGCGGCCAAGCTCCGCACCGAGATCGATTCAATGCCGCAGGAGCTCGATGAGGTCTCGCGCCGCGTGATGCAGCTCGAGATCGAGCGCGAAGCGCTCCGCAAAGAAGAAGATAGCGCGAGCCGCCGCCGGCTGGAGCAGCTGGAGAAGGAGTTGGCTGCGCTGCGAGAAGACCAGACTCGTTTGCGCGTGCGGTGGGACGCCGAGAAGAATGCCGTCGTGAAGCTGCGCGAGATCCGCGAGCAGATCGAGGATACGAAGGTACAGATCGAACAAGCGGAACGCCAGTACGATCTCAATCGCGTCGCCGAGCTGCGCTACGGCAAGCTCACGCAGTTACAGAAGGAGCTGGCCAGCGAAGAGGAGCGGCTCGCGCGCAAGGACGGAGCACGGCTTTCGAAGGAAGAGGTCGACGAAGACGATATCGCCGGCGTCGTCGCGCGCTGGACCGGCATTCCGGTTTCGAAGCTGCTCGAAGGTGAGAAGCAGAAGCTGCTCCATCTGGAAGAGGAGCTGCATCGCCGCGTCATCGGTCAGAACGAAGCCGTCGACGCCGTCGCCGAGGCGGTCCTGCGCACGCGCTCGGGGCTTGCCGATCCAAATCGCCCGATCGGCTCGTTCATCTTCCTCGGACCGACCGGAGTAGGGAAGACCGAGCTCGCGCGCGCGTTGGCCGAGTATCTTTTCGATGACGAGCACGCGCTGATCCGGATCGACATGTCGGAGTACCAAGAGAAACACACGGTCGCGCGGCTGCTCGGCGCGCCGCCCGGTTACATCGGATTCGAAGAGGGCGGCCAGCTGACCGAAGCGGTACGCCGCCGCCCTTACTCGGTGATTCTCTTCGACGAAGTCGAGAAGGCGCACCCCGACGTCTTCAACGTGTTCTTGCAGATTCTCGACGACGGGCGCCTGACCGACGGTCAGGGGCATACGGTCGACTTCAAGAACACGATCGTGATTATGACCTCGAATGTCGGAAGCCATCGCATTCTCGACTTTAAGGGGTCGTTTGACGGCGCGGAGTACGCGATCATGCGCGCCACCGTCCTCGACGAGCTGCGCCAGCACTTCCGTCCGGAGTTCCTGAACCGGGTCGACGAAACGATCGTCTTCCACGCCTTGAGCGAAGAAGACTTGCTGAAGATCGTCGATATCCAGCTCACGCGGCTGCGCCGGCGCTTAGCCGAACGCAGGATCACCCTCGAGCTCTCGGACGCGGCGCGACGCCATCTCGTGAAGGTCGGCTACGA
>JASHXG010000065.1 GCA_030043675.1 Vulcanimicrobiota bacterium | reverse complement strand
GCGACGGCATCGATCTTTTCGCCCACCCCGCACTCTGGCTCGCCGATGGCGCCGCCAAGCGCATCCGCGCGCAGCGAAGCCCGCGCATCGGCGTGACGCGCGCGACCGAACGCCGTTTACGCTACTACGAAGCCGGTAGTCCTTTCGTCAGCGGCCCGGCTCGCTTGAACCCTCCTTGAACCTCGTCTGCGGCTGTGCTATAGTGTGGGCGTCGCGTCGCAGTCCTCATGACAGCCGCGACGCCCCTTTTTGACATTTCCACGCTCACGTCACCGATCTGATTGCGGTAGCCTCGCCGGCGATCATCGAAGCTCGGCGTGCGCGCGTCTACGAGAGAGATACTCCACTGCAAACGGAACATCGTCCCAACAACGATATGCGCCCGCCCCAAGGCGGCGGCGGACGCCGCCGGCGCTCGCGGCGCCGTCATCACTTCGGCCAACATCCGGCGCCCTTTCACGATCAGCTTCCCGTCGTCGAAGCGCCCCCAATGCTCACGGCGGCGCAGCTCGCGGAAAAGACCAAGAGCGAACTGACCGAGCTCGCGAAAGAGCTCGAAGTCGAGATCCCCGCGCCGGCCAAACTCAAGAAAGATGAGATCGTCACCCTGCTGGTGCAGGCGCAGATCTCGCGTTCGGGGATCGAGGTAGTCAGCGGCATTCTCGACGTCTTGCCGGAAGGCTACGGGTTCTTGCGCCGCGCGGGCTACTACATCGGCAACGACGACATCTACGTCAGCCAGTCACAGATTCGCCGCTTCGAGCTGCGGCGCGGCGACATGGTCGAAGGTCAGGCGCGTCGTCCGAAAGAGAGCGAGAAATACTACGGCTTGATTCGGGTCGACAAAGTCAACGATTACGATCCCGAAGCGATCAAGGGCCGGCGCGTCTTCGAGAAGGGCACGCCCATCTACCCGCAAGAGCGCTACAAACTAGAGGTTCGCGCCACCCAGCTTTCGACGCGAGTGATCGATCTCTTCAGTCCAATAGGTAAGGGACAGCGCGCGTTGATCGTTTCGCCGCCGAAGGCCGGCAAGACGACGCTGCTCAAAAACATCGCCAACTCGATTTCGATCAACCATCCCGACGCGCACATCATCGCGCTTCTCGTCGACGAGCGCCCTGAGGAAGTAACCGACATGCAGCGCACGATCGACGGAGAGGTCGTGGCGTCGACGTTCGACGAGCATCCCGAAAATCACACGAACGTAGCCGAGCTTGCGATGGAGCGTGCCAAACGCCTGGTCGAGCTCGGTAAGGATGTCGTGATTCTGCTCGATTCGATCACGCGACTCGCGCGCGCTTATAATCAAGTCGTCGCGAGCTCGGGCCGCACCCTTTCGGGCGGCCTCGACACGGCGTCGCTGCACAAACCGAAGCGTTTCTTCGGGGCTGCGCGCAAGATCGAGGAGGGCGGCTCTTTGACGATCGTCGCGACCGCGTTGATCGAGACCGGTTCCAAGATGGACGACGTTATCTTCGAGGAGTTCAAAGGCACCGGGAACATGGAGATCGACCTTACCCGCAAGCTGGCCGAATCGCGCGTCTTTCCTGCGATCGACATCAAACGGTCGGGCACGCGGCACGAAGAGCTGCTGCTCTCGCCCGACGAGATGCGCAAGATCTGGATGCTGCGCCGAGCCACGGCCGTGCTCAACACCGGCGACATCACCGAGATCATCCTCGACAAGATGGCGCAGACGCGAACCAACGAAGAGTTCTTACAGTCGGTCACCAAAGAAGCGCTTTCGATGTCGCGCGGTCACGAAGACGGCAACGGCCGCTACTAAGGGCACGAGACTCAACAAATACATCGCGCAGGCAGGTGCCGCGTCGCGTAGGCGCGCCGACGAGCTGATCGCGCGCGGCAGCGTCCGCATCAACGGACGCGTCGTGCGCGAGCTGGGAACGCTGGTGGAGCCCGGCGATCGGGTCGAGGTCGAGGGCGCCGCGCTCTCGCTGCCCGTCGCGCCGACCTATCTGCTCCTGCATAAGCCGCTGGGCGTGGTCACGACGCTGCGCGATCCCCAAGGCCGTCGCACGATCGCCGATCTCGTTCCGCCGCGGCCACGCGTGGTTCCGGTCGGGCGCCTCGATTACGACACGGCGGGCGCGCTGCTGCTGACCGACGACGGCGATCTCGCCCACTGCCTCTTGCACCCGCGATTCGGCGTCGAGAAGACTTACCGCGCGACGATCGCCGGCCGCTTGAGCGCGACCGACGTCCAGCGATTGCGCGAGGGCCTCGCGCTTCCCGAATACCGCGCGGCCGGAGCGAGGGTTCGTACCGTCGCGGCGCGGCGCGAGCATTCGGTCGTCGAAATCACGATCCATGAAGGGCGCAAGCGCCAGGTTCGACGCATGTTCGAACGCTTGGGTCACCCTGTTGTGGCGCTGACGCGAACGCGTTTTGGGCCGCTCAAGCTGGGTGAGCTTCCCGCGGGGCACGCTCGTCCGCTCACGGAGAAGGAGCGAGCCGCCCTCCTGCGCCTGAAGCAGTTTACAGGCGGCGAGACTTGTGGTATAAGAATCCGCTTGCTCCAAGCTCCCCGAGGTACGCCATGAAGCTTCGTTTCGCAATCGGCACTGTGACGGTCGCGACCGCCTTGATACTCGGCCACGCGCTTCCTGCTGGTGCGCAGTACGCCAGTCAGTTCGTCCCGGCGAAGCTGATCACGCAGGGGAAGACCACCCACTCGATTGCCGGCGCCGGCACGACCGTCGTGCAAGTGCAAGTCAATGCCGACGGATCGCACAAGGCCATCAAGGTGATCCATTCCACCAATCCGGGCAACGACGCCGCCGCGATGGAGATCGCCCAGAACTCGACCTACCGTCCCGCCCATCGAGGGTCGACACCGGTTACCTCGTTTTACGACTTCTCCCTGAAGTTCAACCACTCGTCGGTCGTCAATGCGGTGAGCGAGGAGCAGGGCGGCGGGGGCGGATCCGGCGGAACGTCGGTCGCGAACCAAAATCAGGCCTCGAGCCTGGCGGTGCAAGCGGTTAAGGTGGCCGACGACAACCCGACTCAAGCGCTGGCGCTCGCCCAAAAGGCGATGAGCCTCGACCCGAGCACCAACTCGAAGTACGCGCTAGGGAGGGCTCAGCTCGCGAACAAGCAGTACAGCGATGCGATTGCAACCCTGAAGGAGGTCCATGCGGCCGCCTTCGCCGACCCGAAGATGCCGACCAACGCCAAGGTAGCAATCGACACGTCGCTGATGACCGCCTATTTCGAGAACAACGACACTCAGAACGCGCAGGCAATGGCGGCCGAGATCAAACAGCTCGACCCGACCAGCACGCTGCCGGGCCGAGTCGTCGGGAACAGCCTGGTCAACGCGGGCGTGACCGCCGCCGAAGCCAAGAACTACGATGAAGCCTTCAAGGACTTTGACCAAGCGGCGAGCCAGGGCGATCCGCAGATCGCCGTCACAGCCTACACGCAAGCCGCGCTCTTAGTTTCAAAGATGGACAAGCCGGACTATAAGCGCATGCAGGCGTACGCCGACAAGGCACTCGCGCTCAAGCCGGACGACGCCTTGGCCAACTTTGCCGAGGGGATCGCGCTGACCGGCCAATGGGCGTCGAGTCATGACGACGCGACGAAGAAAAAAGCGCTCGATTCGCTGACTAAGGCCGACCAGGCGGCCAAAGCAGAGGGCAACATCGCACTATCACTGCAAATTGAAACGTTTATCAAACAGAACCTCAACAGCGCTCCCGCCAGCCAGTCGGGCAGCAGCTAAACTTACCAGGACTTTACTCGGGGGTAGGCCAATGGGTCGCCCTCACGGGGCGCAGGCACCCCAGAACATCGTAGTGGAGGGTTCGTAAAAAACCGTGTTTGCCGGATTTTGGAGTCTCATGCAACAGGGCGGCTGGGATATGTGGCTGCTCTTGGGCATATCGATCGTCGGTCTCGCCGTCGTGATCGAGCGGCTGGTCTTCTTCCAGATGCAGCATGGCGACACTAAAGGTTTGCTGCGTCAGATCGGCAGCGA
>JASHXG010000064.1 GCA_030043675.1 Vulcanimicrobiota bacterium | reverse complement strand
CCGTAATAGACGATCGGCGTGCCGGGCATCGATAAGAGCAGGCTGCTCATCAGTTCGATGCGACGGCGGTCGTTCTCCATCAGCGGTGCAAGGCGCCGCCGAATGCCGACGTTGACGCGGGCGCGCTCGTCGATCGCGTAGACCGAATACATAAAGGCGCGCTCGCGATCGGTTACCATTTCGAGGGTCATCTCGTCGTGATTGCGCAGGAAGATTGCCCACTGACAGCTGTCGGGTATCGGCGGCGTCTGCTGCATGATGTCGTAGAGCGGATACCGGTCCTCGGAGGCGATCGCGATGAACATGCGGGGCATGAGCGGAAAATGAAAGGCCATGTGGCATTCGTCGCCCTCGCCGAAATAGGCGCGCACGTCCTCGGGCCATTGATTGGCTTCGGCGAGCAGAAAGCGGCCCGGATACTCTTTGTCGACGACGCGCCGCAACCGCTTGACGATCTGGTGCGTTTCCGGCAGGTTCTCGCTGCTGGTTCCCTCGCGTTCGACGAGATAGGGGACGGCGTCGAGACGCATTCCGTCGATTCCCAGGTCGAACCAGAAGCGCATGACGTCGATCACGGCCTCGACGACTTGGGGACAGTCGTAGTTGAGATCCGGCTGGTGACTGAAGAAGCGATGCCAATAGTAGCGCTTGGCCATCGGATCCCACGACCAGTTGGAGGTTTCGGTGTCGGAGAAGATGATCCGAGTGCCGGCGTACTTCGTATCGGTGTCGCTCCAGACGTAGAAATTGTGGTGGACGCTTCCGCGCTTTGCGCGGCGGGCGCGCCCGAACCAAGGATGCTGATCGGAGGTGTGATTGATGACCAGCTCGGTTACTACGCGCATCCCTCGAGCGTGCGCCTGGTGCACGAGCGCTTTGAAATCGCGTAAGCTGCCGTACGCGGGATTGACGCCGCGATAGTTCGATATGTCATATCCGTCGTCTCGCATCGGCGAGGGGTAGAACGGCAAAAGCCAGATCGTGTCGACCCCGAGCTCCTTGAGATAGTCGAGCTTCATGATCAGGCCGGGAAAGTCGCCGACGCCGTCGTCGTTCGCGTCGAAGAAGCTCTTGACGTGGAGCTGATAGATGATCGCGTCTTTGTACCACGAGGCGCGATGGGAATCGTCGGAAGTACTCATCGGTTGTAGACGAAGATCGCGGCAGGGTTGCGCTGCGGATCCAGCTCGATGCGGGCGCGTCCGTTCTCCCAATGCAACGGAGTTTGCGCGAAGACGTCGACCAGCGCGCCGGGTTCGATGCCGAACTCGCCGGTCGGGAAGTCCAGGGCAGCGGTCTTCGAGCTGCCCGGGTCGAGGTTGACAACGACGAAGACGTGATTGGTGCCGGCGAAGTTTGCCTTGCCGTAAAAAATCACCGAATCGTCGTGCGACTCATAGAAGCGAATGTTTTCGAATTCGTGCAAGGCCTCGTTCTCGCGGCGAATCGTGTTGATGGCACGGACGTCTTCCCGGATGTTCCCGGGCGCCTCCCAATCCCGTACGCAGATTTCGTATTTTTCGGAGTTATGGTATTCTTCGGAGTCTTTTCCGGCCGCGACGTTCTCGCACAGCTCGAATCCGCTGTAGATGCCGTAGAGCGACGATAGCGTGGCCGCCAAGACCAAGCGTATCCGGAAGGCCGGTCGTCCACCGGTCTGCAGATAACGGGTCAAGATGTCGGGCGTGTTGGTAAAGAAATTAGGACGCAGGTATTCGTTCGTCTCGGTTGCGAGCTCGAGCATGTAATCGGTCAATTCCTGCTTGGTGTTGCGCCAGGTAAAGTAGGTATAGGATTGCGAGAAGCCGATCTTTGCAAGCTGCCGCATGACGGTGGGCCGGGTGAAGGCTTCGGCCAGAAATATCGTCTCCGGATGGCGAGTCTTCACGTCCGCTATGACCCACTCCCAGAACGGCAGCGGCTTGGTGTGCGGATTGTCGACGCGAAACGTCCTGACCCCTTGATCGATCCAGAAGAGAAAGATGTCGCGCAGCGCTTCCCATAGTGCCTGCGCGCCGGGCCCGTCAAAGTTGAAGTTGACGATGTCTTGATACTTCTTGGGCGGATTCTCCGCGTAGCGAATCGAGCCGTCGGCTCGAAAAGAAAACCACTCGGGGTGCTCGGCGATCCAAGGATGATCGGGCGAGGATTGCGGCGCGTAATCGAGGGCAACTTCCATCCCGTGTTCCCTCACCGTCTGCACGAGGCGGCGAAAATCGGCGAGCGTTCCCAGACGGGGATGGATGGCCGTATGGCCGCCCTCCGCCGCGCCGATCGCCCAAGGCGAGCCGACGTCGGACGTTCCGGCCGCTAACGCATTGTTGCGTCCCTTTCGGAAGGCGTAGCCGATCGGGTGGATCGGAGGAAGGTAGATCACGTCAAAACCGAGCGCGGCGAGATCGGGCACTCGCCGCTCGACGTCGGCAAAGGTTCCGTGAACGCCCGCCAGGCTGGACTGCGAACGCGGAAAGAGCTCGTACCACGCCGCAAAACGCGCGCGCACGCGATCGACGGTGACCGGTAACGCTCGCGGATATTCCGCAGCTCGCGAGCGGTCGGGATAGAGTTGCATCACCCGGTCGAGCTGCGAAGCATCGAGCGCGCCGAAGTTAAAATCCGCTGCGGCGCCCTGCAGCAGCGCGCGGTCACCGCCGTCGGCACGTGCGGCGGCGGCGCTCACCAGCTGGCGTCCTTCGATCAGCTCGAGGTCGATCGGTTGGCCGGCCTCGGCTTTCTTGCGGGTGTCGGCCAGCCAGGAGGACCACCGGTCGGTCCAGGCTTCGATCGAGTACTCCCACAGGCCGAGCCGGTCGAGTTCAAATGCACCGGTCGCGCGATCGTTCGCGTCGATGCGCAGCGCCGTCTCCTGCCAGCGCTCTTCGCCCGGGCGCCGGTAGCGAACGACCGCGGCCAGGATCGTGTGTCCTTCGCGAAAGATGTCGGCCGAGACCAGCAGCCAATCGCCGACCTCGCGTTTCGGCGCGAAGCGGCCGCCGTCGATTACGGGCTGCACGTTCGTGATTACGATAGGCTCGCGCACGAGTGCCGCGGTCGTCTCCATGGTGTGGAGGCGTGTTACCCATCCACCCTGCCGTTGGCCTCCAGCGGCCCGTAACGGGCCACGTGAGGATGGGAGAGGCGACCCGCACGGGAAGGTGCGCTGCGTGGCACCCCGGCCGCTCATCGAGGATCTAGCCCTGATCGGCGACCTGCATACGGCTGCGCTCGTTTCGCGTCAGGGCGCGATCGAATGGCTCTGCCTGCCGCACTTTGATTCGCCCGCGTGTTTCGCGTCGCTGCTTGGCGACGACCGCAACGGTTGCTGGGCGTTGGCACCCACCGAACCGGCCGTCGCGATCAGCCGTCGCTACCGCGACGAGACGCTCGTGCTCGAAACGAACGTGCAGACTGCGTCCGGCGAGGTTCGCGTGCTCGACTTCATGCCGCGCCGCATCCGCGCTCCGGTCGTGATCAGAATCGTCGAGGGTCTGCGCGGGAACGTCACGATGCGCACCAAAATCGCGCATCGCTTCGAATACGGCGGTCTGCCCCCTTGGGTGCAGCGCGACGGCGACGCGTTGACGCTCACCGTCGGCGCGAATGCGACCGTCTTGCGCAGCTCCGTCGAGCTGCAGGTCGAGGATGCCGACGCCGTCGCGGAGTTCACGATCGCGGCCGGCGAGAGCGCAACCTTCGTGTTGCAATGGTACCCTTCGTATGAAGAACCGCCGGGGGCGCTGGATGCCCGGCGCACGCTAGACGAGACCGAGGCGCTTTGGCGGCAGTGGGCGCGGCGATGTCAGTATCGCGGTCCATACCGCGACGCGGTGATCCGCTCGCTCATCACGTTGAAGGCGCTGACGTACGAGCCGTCGGGCGGCTGTGTCGC
>JASHXG010000007.1 GCA_030043675.1 Vulcanimicrobiota bacterium | reverse complement strand
TCGAAGAGTTTAGTTGGATTTAGAGAAGAGAAGCGCGTGCTGGTCTACTTCCTGAAATCTCAAAAGAAAGCGAAGGCCTCGGCTCGCCGATAGAAAGCCCCACCCTCAATCTACTGCTCATCGGGGACGTGGTCGGGTCCCCTGGACGGGAGACGCTGAAACGCTGCGTTTCTCTCGTGCGCGAGCAGTATCGCGTTCACGCCTGCATTGCCAACGGCGAAAACGCCGCCGGAGGTTTCGGTTTGACCGCTCAGACGGCCGACGAAATGTTCGCGAGCGGCGTCGACTTCATCACCGGCGGCAACCACATCTTCGACAAGCGAGACTTCAAGGAGTATCTGGAAACCAGCGATCGCGTGATCCGTCCTGCCAACTATCCGCCGTCGGTGCCGGGGCGCGGCGCGGGCGTGCTCTCGGCCAACGGCTGCACGATCGGTGTGCTCAACCTCATGGGGCGTACGTTTATGCCGCCGATCGACGACCCATTTCGCTGTGCCGACGAGCTCGTTACCGACCTGCGCGCCGCGACTCCAGTCGTCATCGTCGACGTCCACGCCGAAGCAACCTCGGAAAAAGTTGCCATCGGGCGGTACCTGGATGGTCGCGTCTCCTGTGTCTTCGGCACGCATACGCACGTCCAAACCGCCGACGAGCAGATTTTGCCCGGTGGGACCGCGTACATTAGCGATCTCGGCATGACCGGTCCGACCGAAGGCGTCATCGGTATGGAGGCGGCGGCGGTGCTGGAGCGATTTCAGACCGGGATCTCCGAGCGCTTCAGCGTGCAAAAGAGCGGAACCAAACAGTTCTGCGCCGTCGTCGTGGCGGTCGACCCGAGCTCGGGCAAAGCCAGCGACATCCGGCGCATTTTCATGAAGGGCATCGCTTGACTGCCGACACTCCGCTCAAGGTCGGAGCCAAGAGCAATCCGAACGCGGTAGCGGGCGCCTTGGCGGCGGCGCTGCGCGAGCGCGAAAGCGCCGAACTGCAGGCCGTCGGAGCGGGTGCGATCAATCAGGCGATCAAAGCGGTCGCGATTGCCCGCAGCTATCTGCGCGGAAGCGAAATCGACGTTATCTGCACGCCGTCGTTCGTGACGGTGGCGATCGGCGAAAACGAACGTACCGGCATCTCGCTGCTGGTAGAGCGGCGAAAACCAGAGGTGAAGGATCCCCACGTTGAAAGTTGATTTGCACTCGCACACGCGCATGAGCGACGGCTCGCTGACGCCGCAAGAACTCGCGGATTTCATGGGAGAGCGCGGCGTTGAGGTCTTCTCGATTTCCGATCACGACACGTTGGCGGCGTACGGAGCCTTCGAACCCCCGCCGGGCGCTCGCGTGATCACCGGGATCGAGATCAACACGACCTGGCGCGAGAACGAGGTTCACATTCTCGGCTACGGCGTTCCGCTGGGGCTCTCGCCGATCACCGAGCTCCTGGAGTACAATCAAGTTCAACGCCGCCTGCGCGCCGAGACCATGGTCGACCGGCTTCAGCGCGCGGGCTACGCGATCACCCTCGAAGACGTGCTACGCGAGTCCGACGAGGCGTTCGCGGTCGGGCGCCCGCACGTCGCCAAAGCTTTGGTGCGGCTCGGCATCGCTCCCAGCATCGACGCGGCCTTTCGCGAGATGCTGCGACGTGGAAAACCCGGATACGTGCCGCAGATCTACACGACGCCGGAGCATGCGATCGAAACGATCTCGGCCGCCGGCGGCATTCCGGTGTTGGCGCACCCGGGCCGCCTCAAGGACCGCGGGCTGGTCGACGAGTTGGCGCGACGCGGGCTGCGCGGCCTCGAAGTCTTCTATCCGCTTCACGATGCCGCCGATACGCGCGAGTTTCGCGCCAAGGCAAACCAATACGGCCTGCTCATGACGGCCGGCATGGATTTTCACGACATCCGCTATCACACCGCCGGGGTGGGCATCGAGGTGGATGCCGAAGACATTCGGCCGTTCCTCGATCAGGTCGCGGCGCTCGTATAGGCGCGAACGCGCTCGAGCAAGCCGCGCGCCTCATCTTCGATCGCGCGCAGGCGCTGCTCACCCGCAGCGACCGCGTCGCGGTCGCGCATCAAGCGGTGATTGACGCGCACGTTGTACGCGCACGCAAGGATCGAGGCGTTCGCAAACTCGGCGGCGCAGCCGACGTCGCTGATGAGATCGCGACTGCAAATCTCGCGCAAATCGTCTGCAAGGTGGAGCAGCCCGAGCGCGACCATTGCGGCATACAACGGTTCCTCCGCGGCGCGCGCGAGCGCCGTTTGCAGGGCAGCTTGGCGAGTCGCGGTCTCGGCCGGTTCGCGCTTCGGTAAGGCTTGTGCGGCGACGACATCCTCGAAAGCCCACTCGTCGCGCTCGCGCGCGCGAGCGAGTTCGGATCGGAGTTCGTCGGCGCGCGCGACGATGAACGTTGCGCGTTGCGCATGCTTGGGATTGCGCGCGCCGATGCGGGCGACCATCGCGATGAGCGCCGCGGACAATGCGCCGACTACTGCCGCCGCGCTGCCGCCGCCCGGCGTAGGCGCGTCCGAGGCGAGGCGTTCGAGGTAGAGATCGAGCGTTTCCACGAGCCATGGGTTGGCGCAACGACTCGGCGCGCCTGCGACTTGTGTCGAACGGCGGCGGAGGTCGCGCCGGCGGCGGCGAAAGGGCGGCGAGCCTTCTTCCACAGGAGATTCCACAGAGTGACCGTTTTGGATCGAACCGCCGGCGACGTCAAGGATCGCGGACTCGCCGAGGCGGGGCGCGCTCGCATCGCGTGGGCCGGAGCCTACATGCCCGTGCTTGCGCAGATTCGCGACCGTTTCGAGATCGAGAAACCCCTGCGCGGCGTGCGGATCGGAGCGTGTCTGCACGTAACGACCGAGACCGCGAACCTGATGCTGGCGTTGCAGGCGGGTGGCGCGCAGCTGGCGTTGTGCGCGAGCAATCCGCTATCGACCCAAGATGATGCTGCCGCGGCGCTCTGCGACTACGGCGTGCCGACCTTTGCGATTAAAGGCGAGGACAACGCGACCTACTACTCGCACATCGAGTCGGTCATCGCCACCAAGCCGCAGATGTCGATGGACGACGGGTGCGACTTGGTAACGACGATCTTCACCAAGCATCAGAGCCAGCT
>JASHXG010000006.1 GCA_030043675.1 Vulcanimicrobiota bacterium | reverse complement strand
CGGCGTCATGGTGCCGCTGAACCCGGCCGAGCATACCGGCCACGTCGCCGCGCTGGCAAAGCTCGACGCGATCGTCGCCATCGGCTTGCGGCTTGGTTGCCTTAGTCACACGCTCCTGACGCAGCGGTTGTGCGATGAGTTGCGCATTCCGGTGGCGGGCGGCGTCCTGGTCGAACGCCGGCAGTGCGATCGCGGCTACGTAGACGACGTCACGCGCGTGTTGCAGGGAAAACTCCGCCTGTTTGGCATTCTGCCGTTTGCGCCCGACGAGGCCGCGGGGGTCCGTTCCGGCGCATTGCTCTTCGAGGAGTTGGTCAAGGGGTAGCATGTCTGACGTGACGATCGGTCGCGCGCGCGGCGAAGTGCTCGAGCGCGGTCAGCCCGCCGAGCGCGATCTGCTCGCGGCGCTGGCGGCGTTGCCGGCAAAGGCCGTGCCGGATCTGTTGAGGCTGGCGGACGACGTGCGTTCGCGCTATTGCGGAAACGCGATCGCCGTCGAAGTGCTCTATAACGCCAAGAAAGGCGGTTGCTCCGAGGATTGCAACTTCTGCTCGCAGAGCGCGCGCTATGCAACCGACGTTGACGCCGAGCCGCTTTCGAGCGTCGAGGGATTCGTCACCGCGGCACGCGAGGCGTACGCGCGCGGAGCCGGCGAGTTCTGCATCGTCGTTGCGGTGCGCGGACCTTCCGAGAGGCTGCTGGAACGCGTCTGCCGAGCCGCCGCGCTCATCAAGGCGGAGCTGCCGCTGACGGTCGCGGTCTCGCTCGGCATCTTGACCGATCGGCATGTCGAGAAGCTGGCGCGGGCCGGAGTCGACAAAGTCAATCACAACCTTGAGACCTCACGCCGCTACTTTCCGTCGATTTGTACGACTCACACGTACGACGAACGCTGGGAGACGTGCCTGCGAATCAAACGGCGCGGGCTGGAGCTGTGCTGCGGCGGCATTATCGGCATGGGCGAAACGCTCGACGATCGCCTCGACTTTTTGGTTGCGCTGCAAGAGCTGCGGCCCGAGGAAGTGCCGATCAACTTTCTCAACCCCAGGCCGGGCACGCCGTTCGGCGATCGCTCGCTGGTCGAGCCGATCGAAGCCTTGCGTTTCGTAGCGATGGCCCGTGTCGCGCTGCCCAGCGCTTTGGTCCGCTTTGCGGGCGGCCGTGAGATTACGCTGCAAGGCTTGCAGGATCTCGGCATGCGCAGCGGCGCCAGCGGCATCGTTCTCGGCGATTATCTGACGACCGACGGGCGCGCGGATGCCGAGGATTTTGCGATGCTCGATCGTCTCGGCTTCGAAGTGCTCGCATAATTCGCACGACGCGGAACGCGACGAGAGCATGGACCAGAACCAAGCGCCTTACTTCCAAGCGCTGCTCGATTACGTCGACGCCGGCGTGTTGCCGTTTCACACGCCGGGCCACATTCAAGGCAACGGCATGGATCTCGCCTTTCGCGAGTTCGTCGGCGACAACATCTGCGCGATCGACTTGACGCCGATGCCCGGCATCGACGATCTGCTCCAGCCCACCGAGTCGATCAAAGAGGCGCAGGCGCTGGCAGCCGAAGCCTGGGGCGCGGATCACACGTTCTTCTTGATCAATGGCTCAACGAGCGGCAACCAGTGCATGATGATGACCGCGGTAAACCCGGGTGACAAGATTGCGGTGCCGCGTAACTCGCACAAGTCGATGCTGGGCGGCCTGGTCATGAGCGGTGCGATTCCGATCTACATGCGCCCCGAAGTCGACGAAGAGCTGCACATGGACTTGTGCGTGACCCCGGAAACGATCGCGCGCACGCTCGACGAGCATCCGGACCTCACAGCCGTCTATCTGGTCTCGCCGACGTACTACGGGGTTGCTGCAGATCTGGCGTCGATCGAACGGATCGTGCACGCGGCCGGCAAACTCTTGCTGGTCGACGAAGCATGGGGCCCGCACTTTCACTTCCACCCGGCGCTGCCGCTGTCGGCGACGCGAGCGGGCGCCGATTTGTGCATCAACTCGACCCACAAGATGCTCTCGGCCTTCTCACAGTGCGCCATGCTGCATGCGAAGGGCGAACGCGTGCGCCTCGACCGGCTCATGTCGGTGCTCAAGATGTTCCTTTCGACCTCGCCGAACTTACCGATGGTGGCGTCGCTCGACGTTGCGCGCAAGCAGATGGCGACCGAGGGCGAGGCGTTACTTTCGCGCACGATCGAGCTCGCGCAAGATATGCGGGGCCGGCTGAACGCCATCGAGGACGTCTACTGCTTCGGAGAAGAGCGACGCGGGCGCCCCGGAATTTTCGACCTCGATCCGACGAAGATCGCGGTGACGGTCAAAGGCTTGGGCTATACCGGGTACGAGGCTTCGGAGATCTTGCGCCGCCGGTACAACATTCAGGTCGAGCTGGCGGATCTCTTCAACGTCGTCGCTCTCGTTACGATCGGCACCACGCGCGAGGCCGCCGACCGCTTCGTGGAGGCCTTTGAAGAGATGGCGCGCGACGAACGTCCCCTCGATATGTTCGCTCCGTCGGGAATTCTCGAACAGCGCTTGCGGCGTGGAACCTTCCACCTGCCGCCAATTCCGCCGATGCGCATGCTTCCACGCGATGCCTTCTTAGCGGAGACCGAATTCGTGAAGTTTCGTGAATCGAGAGGGCGCATCTGCGCCGAGACGCTCACGCCCTATCCGCCCGGCATTCCGGTGATCTCGCCGGGCGAGGAGCTCACCCCGGAGATCATCGACTATCTGCGACTGGAGTTGAAGGCCGGCGTCCGCATCCAAGGGCCCTTCGACGACGAGCTCAAAGTCGTCCGCGTCGTGAAGGAGTAGCGAACTCGGCTGCCTCGGCAGGGGGCTCTCCGGGGCCCGGATAAGGAGCGCGAGGCGAGGCGAACGGCCAACCGCCTCAGCCAAGTGAGGTCACTATTGGCGGTCAGAGCTCACTCCGTTTCCCCCAGTTGGGAACTCTCCCAACTCCTCGACATCTTCCCACTCGTAATCCGACAAGCGCTCGTCCGACTCCACAACATCGAAGAGATCATCGAAGTCGTGCTCGACCTCGGGCGACCGCCCGAGGCTCGCTTCGAGCATGACTTCACGTATCTCACCGATGCGCCGGTAACGCACGAAGACATCGCGTACGTCTGCTCCCGCATCTCTCCATTCGGCGCCGACAATCGCGCCGGTATCGAGCAGACGCTGCATCGCATCAGCGCGATTCGCAACCGCACCGGCAAGATCGTCGGCCTTACGTGCCGCGTCGGACGCGCCGTTTATGGCACGATCGACATTCTGCTCGACGTCCTGCGCAGCGGGAAATCGATCTGTCTGCTGGGACGCCCCGGCGTCGGCAAGACGACGATGCTGCGCGAGTGCGCGCGCGTGCTTTCCGAGGAGCGCAAGCGCGTCGTGATCGTCGACACCTCGAACGAGATCGCGGGCGACAGCGACATTCCCCATCCCGGCATCGGCTTGGCGCGGCGAATGCAGGTTGCCGACCCCGCACAGCAGCACGCGGTTATGATCGAAGCGGTCGAAAATCACATGCCGGAGGTCATCGTCATCGACGAGATCGGCACCGCGGCCGAAGCCGAGGCTGCGCGGACGATCGCCGAGCGCGGCGTGACGCTGATCGGGACCGCGCACGGACAGACGCTGGAAAACTTGCTGATGAACCCGACGCTTTCCGATTTGGTCGGCGGCGTCAGCGCGGTGACGCTCTCGGACGAGGAGGCGCGCCGGCGCGGCACGCGCAAGACGGTTCTCGAGCGAAAGGCCCCACCAACCTTCGACGTCGTGATCGAAATTCACGATCGCGATCGACTCGCGATCCATAAGAACGTCGCCGACGTGATCGACGCGTTGCTGCGCGGCTATCAGCCGCAGCCGGAGATCCGCCAGCGTCAGCCCAGCGGCGAAGTCACGGTCGTTCAGGAAGCCGACATGGAGTCGATGCCGCGACTCTCCGAAGCCTACGAACACGAACGGGAAGCCGAAGATCACGAGCGTCCGCTCTCGATCTTCCCCTACGGCGTCTCGCGAAACAAGATCGAGCGGGCCATCACGAACCTGCGCGTGAACGCCTCGATCGCCCGGAATTGGGACGATGCCGACGTGGTGCTGACGCTCAAGACGCTGGAGCGCAAAGAGCAGCCCAAGCTCAAGCAGATCGCTTCGGACAACGTGCCGATCTATTCGATCAAGACCAATACGACGACGCAGATCCAAACTGCCTTGCGCGACGTCTTCAACCTCGGCTCGATCGATCACGAGGAGTTGGCCCTGCGCGAGACCGAGGAGGCCATCTACCAAGTGCTGTTGACGAATCAGGCGATCGAGCTCTCGCCCCAGACGTCATACATCCGCCGGAT
>JASHXG010000005.1 GCA_030043675.1 Vulcanimicrobiota bacterium | reverse complement strand
CGGTTTCGAGCCGGGCACCGGGTCCAGCTCCACGATCGTAAAGCCGGTGCCTTGAACGTTGCTCTTGGCATTGAAGTTGGAGATCACCAAATCGCCTTTTTTGATCTCGCCGACGGTTGAAGGTGCGACGGTGAGGCCGTACGGATTGAGCTGCCCATGTTTCGGATCGATCGTCGACCCGATCACGTCCTCCTTGGTGAGCTGTTTGAGAATCGAGACGTCATCCTCGGGTGATAGCGCCTCCTGTGCAGAGCTGACGGCGGACTGCGCGGGCAGCATGCCGCCGGCGCCGTGGCTGCACGCTGCGGCCGCCAATACGGCGATCGCCGCTATCGCCATCTGCACGTTCGTGGGGAACTTCGACATTTAAACCTCCAAAAGTTGAGAGAAATCCCGCCGCCTAAGCTAGAACTGAGAGATGAAGGAACTCTGAAATCGCGCGCCTACATCGCGCAGTAATCACGCCGTGCGACAATTGGCGCAATGTGCAACGACGCAAACGAACTCGGATCGAGGCCGATCCGAGTTCGCCATCTGACCGCCGTTGCGCGATGTTACGGCTCTAGGACCTGGAGATTGTTGTCGTTGTCGTCATTAAAATAGAGTTTCGTGTCCGCAGCGGTCGTTCCGGTTGCTACCATCCCGAAGAGCGCTCCCGCCGCACCTTTGTCGACGTTGCGCGTGTCGAGAACCTTACCAGCCGGCGATATCTCGACCATGATGTTTTGACCGCTGGGATTCGCGGTGTTGCCGACGACCAGATTGCCGTTGAACAAGATCGCCGAACTGATCGGCCCTTTGAGTGGTGAGCCCGCCAAGATGAGATGCGCGTGCGACGCGAATTTGCCTTTGAACGTCTTGCCGCCGGGTTCGACAATAACGCCGCCGGTTGGGATTTTCGTGACGTCAGAGAAGGCGACGACGGTGTTGTTCGTCCCATCGACGACATAAAGGATGTCGCCGGTCGGATTGTATGCCAAACCTGACGGCGCGAAGATGCTGCCCGGCTTCCCATGGTTAACTGCAAAGCCCTTAGCGATCACGTCGTACGTGAACGTCGCGCCGAGATTGACCCGAACCAGGGTCCCGTCGGCCGCGTTCGTTTCGTAGAATACCGGACTGCCCGACTTCGGCTGCGCGTAGATCTGCCCAAACGGATGCTCGAAGGGCTTGCCCTTGATGTTTACTTCCAGCGTGCCGGTCGTCGAGATCACCGGGTTGTCATTGGCGCTGAACGCAGCCGCCCAAATGGTATCGTCGGATCCGAGCGCCAGCGCATCGCATCCGAGCAGCGTCTTGCTGGAAGAGACGAGCAGCGGCTTCGAACCCGGCTTCGGGTGCAGCGCCACGATCGTGAAGCCCGTGCCTTGGACGTTCTTCTTATCGTTGAAGTTGCAGACCACCAGGTCGCCCTTCTTGAAGTCCCCCGACGAAATCGGTGCGACGGTGAGCCCGTATGGATTGAGCTGGCCGAACTTCGGATCGACGGTCGATCCGATAACGACCTGCTTGGTGAGCATTTTCAAAATGGAAACGTCCTTATCCGGCAGCTCAGCTTGTCGCGCGGCCGCGGACCCGGCGACCGGCTGCGCAGGGAGCATACTGCCGGCGCCGTGGCTGCAACCCACGGCTGCGAGTGCGGCAATCGCCGTCACTGCGATCCGCACGTGTGTGGGAACTTTCGACATCGCAAACCTCCAAGAGACAACTGGAATCTCGCCCAGGCTAAGACCGAGAGATGAAGGAACTCTGAAATCGCGCGGCCATTTCGCGGCAATCACCGCGCGCGACGATGGGAGCGATGCGCAACGACGCCGTATCGACCGCTCGTCGGCTCTTCGAGCACGATCGGCGGCGACCGATCGAGCCGCAGGTCCTCGCGACGCTTCTCCGCTTCGGAATGGGCGCGCTCGGTTATGCGCTGCGCGCTCGTACCCACATCGTGTTGCTGCGGCCTAGCGAACGCTACCGCGCAGCGTCGCCGGCCCTCGCGCGCTTGGGGATCGACGTCGATGCGTGGCCGGCGCCGCCGGCCGGCTTGTTCGTCGTTGAAGAGCGGACGCTCTATCTGCGCTCGCGCAGCCCGATGACGGTGGCGCATGAGTTCGGGCACGCGCTCGACTGCGCGCTGGGCGGAGGCGTCTATCGCAGCGGGATCGACCCGCAGCTGCGGGCGCTCTTTGCGAATGCGACCGGCTTCGTAACACCCTATGCGGCTACCGGAGTCGACGAGTATTTCGCCGAGTCGTTGCGCGCGTACGTCGAGGCCAACGATCCGGCTTCGCCGTGGCCGCGTGCGACGAAACTCCGCCTACGCCACGGCGATCCGGCGATGTATGAGTTCGTCGCGCGGCTGTTCGAGGGAGAGTTCGGCGAAGGCCGCGAGGCCGACGAAGCCGCTATCTGACGGCGCGCACGTTGGCGAGGCTGACCGGGCTCGCGCGATTGTGCCAGGAGCTGCGGATGTAGGTCACAACCGCCGCGATATCGTCGTCGGAGATCAGGCCCTCCCAGGGCGGCATGATCCCGCTATAGGCAGTTCCGTTGACTTCGATTTTGCCGCCGATGCCGTGCTTGACGATCGCGATCACCGCAACCGGATTGCCGGTGACGGCGGGGTTTCCGGCGAGCGGCGGAAAGGCGCCCGGTACGCCTTCTCCATTGGTCTGATGGCAGCTCGAACAGTTGGTAATATAGACCACCGCGCCGTCGCTGGCCGAAGCCGGGTTCCGTGCGATCGCCGCCGGGGCGGAGGCCGGCCCGCCGCTCGACGTGGTCTTGGCGCACGCGGCCGCGCCGATGAGAAGCGCAAGCAAAAACGCGCGCGTCACGCCGGCGCTCGCGGACGCGCGCTCATCGCCCAAACGAGCGCGACCAGCAGAAAGTTTGCAACCAGCGAGCTTCCGCCATACGACATGAACGGCAACGTGATGCCCGTGAGCGGGAAGAGACCGATGACGCCGCCGACGATGATGACGACTTGAAAGCCGAGCGTTGCCGCCAGACCGGTTGCGAGCAGTTTGGTATAGAGGTCGGGCTGCTCGAGTCCGGTCGCTGCGATCCGCCGGATCAAACCGAGAAAGATCGCTAGGACGACGAGTGCGCCGAGCAATCCGAACTCCTCGGAGAACGCGGCATAGACGTAGTCGGTGGCAACGTCCGGGATGAACTCCGGATGGCCAAGCCGGTAGCCGCTGCCGAACAATCCACCGGCCCCGAGCGCGAAATATGCTTGCGACGATTGATAGCCGGCGCCGAGCGGGTCGTGGAACGGATTGCGCCAAACCGCGATGCGCGTCTGGACGTAAGGATAGTGGTGCACGGCCCAATAGGCCCCGAGGGCGAAGAGGGCGGCGCCGAAGAGCACGATATCGAGACGGCGCGTCGCCACGAAGAGCAGCGTCGCGAAGGTCGCGAGCAGCAGCGTTGCCATTCCAAGGTCTCGCTGCACGACCAAGATCGCCATCGATGCGCCCCAACCGATGAACAGCGGACCGAGATACTTCAAGTTTGCGTGCAGCGACCAGGGGCGTGCATTGGCGATGACGTCGGCCATCTCGGCGAGGTATGCCGCAAGAAAGAACACGATGAACAGCTTGATCAGCTCGATCGGCTCGTACTGAATCGGCCCAAGTCTGATCCAAAGGCGTGCGCCGTTGATCTGTTCTCCAAACGCGAGCAGCAGAACGAAGAGCACGAGCGAAGCGATCACCCACAGGTACTTGTATGCCGCAAAGCGGCGAAAGTTTGTAAAAGCCGGCGCAAAAACCAGCGCCAATCCGAGCGACACGAGCAGCCAGAGTTGTTGCTTCTCTGCCAACTCCGGCGATAGCCGGGCGACCATCGCCAGACCCAGCGCGGCCAGGACCACCGCGAGCGCCGGCAGCGCGTCGTCGCGTAGGCTGGTCGGCGGCTGCCAGAGCACCCATACGACCGCCAGGGCGGCTAAAAGCGCGAGCATCCACCACGGGCCGATTGCGCCGCGAGGGGCAAACGAGAGGATCAACGCCGCGACGGCGAGCGCACCCGCCATCGGCGTCAGTCGCCGGACGACGAGTGCGATCAGTGCACGTATACCAATGCGATGAGCAGGCTTACGACCGCGGCAATCCCGGTGACGACGCATGCCGGGGTGAGGAACCGGTTTTCGCTCTCCTGCTCGGTCCGATCGGCTGTGGCATCGTCGCGCTCGAAGCGCGCGATCAGCACCTGTTCGCCGGGATTCGTCGCCTCGAGGTGGGTCAGCAGCGCGAGGCGATCGACCTCTCCGCGAACGCGCCGGCCCGCCAAGATGATCACGTCGCCTTCGTCGAGTACGGCGCTCGACACGGTAACGTCCAGCGTCGCGTCAGCCCCGAGGGCACGCGTCAAGAGCGGGAACCGCGTCTCGTCGAACGCGTCGTCGCCTGAGAGCGCCGCGATTTCACCGTTGCGCGCCAGATAGGCAGCGGTAGTCCCCGCGTGAATGACATAAGCGCGTCCCTGCACGACCAGCGCCGCCGTCAACGAACAGGCCGCCGTTACATAATCATCGTGACTCGCCGTTCGAGCATGCAGATCGCTGTTGACGCGGGTCAGCGCCGCGAGCATCGCCGTCGCGGCGGCCTGCGGACGATCGATTGCTCGCCGGAAGCGCGCGCTGCGCAAACGACGCTCGCACTCGGCCCGCAGGCGGGCCAGCAGCGCGCACTCCGTGGCCACACCCTCGACGAAGCCGAAGCCACGCGCAACGGCCAGGAACCATGTCCGCGGCCCGAGCTGCAAGCTGAGGCAGGAAGCCTGGTCGCCGCGAATGGCCAGGGTCACGCCGGTCGTACCGCCGTCACGACGATACGCGTCGTCCCGATGTCGATCGCGTCGCCTTCGCGCACTTCGATCGCCTCGGTCACGCGCCGCCCGTTCAGAAAGGTTCCGTTGCTACTCGCGAGATCTGCGACGTAGACGACGCCGTCGCGACTCTCGAGGCGAGCGTGGCGGCGGCTGACCTCCGGGTCCGCCATCCTGACGTCGGCCTCCGCGCCTCGACCAAATTCGAATGGCGGGCGTCCCTGATGGACGCGATTTCGGCCACGCTCGAAGATCTCGAGTGCGACGTCCATCGGGACCATCCGGCCGATCTCGGTCGCTGCGCGCACACGCGGTCGTGCCGCGAAGAGCGCGACCAGCGCAAGGGCTCCGGTTATCTCGAGCGAGCCGATCCGCATCGCACTCGCGAACTCGGCGCTCGACGCCGCGGCCGGCATCACTCCGTTTCGAATCTCATTCGCGTATTTCCAAACGTCAACTCGTCCCCATCGCTCAGCCGGCGCGCCTCGATCCGCTCCCCGTTCACAAAGGTTCCATTCGTCGAGCCGAGATCGCGGACTATCGCCGCGACGCCGTCGAGCTCCACGATTGCGTGCGCGCGCGATACGCTCGGATCGAGGAGAAAGACCTCGTTCTCCTCGCTTCGTCCGACTCGGGCCTTTCCTTGAATAGAATATACCCCGTTCACCGGCATACCCTTGATCATTC
>JASHXG010000063.1 GCA_030043675.1 Vulcanimicrobiota bacterium | reverse complement strand
GCCGTTTGCGTGTGGAAGCGAAGCTGCCACGAACGTGGGTTGCGGGCACCATACTTTTCGCGCATGTGCCGCGCGTAGATCCGGCGCGCCGCGCGAAACTTGGCGATCTCTTCGAAAAAATCGATGTGAGCGTTAAAGAAAAACGACAGCCGCGGGGCAAAGGAATCGACGTCCATGCCGGCCGCAATGCAGGCTTCGACGTACGCGAAGCCGTCGGCGAGCGTAAAGGCCAGCTCCTGCGCGGCGGTGGATCCGGCCTCGCGAATATGGTAGCCGGAGATCGAGATCGTGTTCCACTTCGGCATCTCGCGGGTGCAGAAGTCGATCATGTCGACGATGATCCGCATGTGCGGGCGCGGGGGGAAGACCCACTCCTTCTGCGCGATGTATTCCTTGAGGATATCGGCTTGAATCGTTCCGCCGAGTTTGGCGCGCGGGATGCCCTTGCGCTCGGCGGCGGCGACGTATTGCGCGAGGGCGATGCATGCCGGTCCGTTGATCGTCATCGAGGTCGTGATGTCGCCCATGTCGATGCCGTCGAAGAGCGTTTCCATGTCGGCCAGCGAGTCGATCGCCACGCCGCATTTGCCGACTTCGCCGCGGGCCTGCGGCGCGTCGGAATCGTACCCCATCAGGGTCGGCATGTCGAAGGCCACCGAGAGCCCATGTTGTCCGTGCTCGAGAAGGAAGTGGTAGCGCTCGTTGGTCTGCGCTGCGGTACCGAATCCGGCGAATTGGCGCATCGTCCAGAGGCGGTTGCGATAGCCGTTGGCGTGGATGCCGCGCGTGTACGGGTACTCGCCCGGCCACGCGAGATCGCGAGCCAGGTCGAGGTGCGCGAGGTCATCGGGACCATAGACGGTTTGCAAGGGTACGTCGGAGATGGTGCGGTCGATCGCCCCGGAGCCCGGCCCCTTGCGCGCTTTGCCCTTTGCGGACGCTTCCCGCCAACGGCGGCGTTGCTCTTCAAACGCCGACGTCGCCGGCGCCTCCGGCTCGATCACCTTAGCCATAGAAGCCGCCCACTTCGACGCCCGGTCCCGGTTCTCCCCAACGCTTGCTCGCTCACCGATCGTCGAAGTGTTGCGACAAAAGACGATCGGCGGCTTCGTATGGGTCGACGTCGGCCGGCGTTTGGGCGCGCAGCGCGTGGTCGAGGCGCCGTTCCAGCCGGCCCAACGCGAGCTGGCGCACTCGATGCGTGAAGGCATCGCGCCGGTGCCGTGCGATCTCGCCGGTTTCGTTGAGATACGCGTTGTGACGTTCGATCGCGCTCCACAGCTCGTCGATCCCTTCACCGGAGAGCGCTTGCGTCATGACGAGCTCGGGAACCCAGCCGGTGAATTGCTGCATCTCCATCATCGAGCGTATCTCGCGTTGGAGCTGCTTGGCCATCGGATGGTCTGCCTTGTTGACCACGAAGATGTCCGCAATCTCCATGATTCCGGCCTTGAGCACTTGAATTGAATCACCGCTCCCCGGCTGCAACGTCACCATCGTCGTCTGTGCCAGTTCGGCGATCGCAACCTCACTCTGCCCGACACCCACCGTTTCGATCAAGACGACGTCAAAGCCGAAGGCGTCCATCAGCGTCACCGCATCGGCCGTTGCGCCGGCTAGACCGCCAAGATGACCGCGGCTGGCCATCGAACGAATGAAAACCTCGTCGTCGGTGAAGTGTTCGGCTAAACGAATGCGATCGCCCAGCAGCGCGCCATGGGAGAATGGCGAGCTAGGATCCACCGAAACGACGCCGACGCTCTTCCCCAACCCCCGCGCTTTGCGCACCAATCCCGACGCGAGCGTCGATTTCCCGACGCCGGGCGGCCCGGTCAGCCCCATCGTCATTGCGCGACCGGTCCGCTCGTAGATCGCGCGCACGAGCTCGCCGGCGCGTCCAGCTTCCGCCAGGGAAATTGCCCGCGCCAGAGCTCGCGGCTTGCGGAGTTCGAAGTCGTGCAGCAGCTCATCGAAGGCCGGCAGATCGCTCAAGATATTCTTTCCAGTGCGCTGGGCGGCAGGAATGAACCTTCAGCTCAGGTCGAAGGTCGCTCGGTGACCCGCTGCATTGCGATTGCGATCGTCGGCGCGATCCTCGCGTTCTGCGCACCCGCACCCGTTCGGAGTGAAACGCTCGTCGTGCCGCTGACCGGAAAGCGCGTTCGCGACATTCAGACGGCCCAACTCTTTCACACGCTTTTCAACGACTTTTTCCCCGAGGGAGACGGAACCACGTACGTGGAGACGGGCGACATTCCGGCCATGTGGCTGCGCGACTCGTCGGCGCAGACGATCCCATACGTTCGTTACCAGTTCGCTTACCCGGGCTTGCGGGAGCGCTTCCTGGGCGTGATCAGGCGTAACATGCGAAACATTTTGACCGATGTCTATGCCAACGCGCTGCAGGCCGACTACCATGTTTGGGAGCGCAAGTGGGAAGTCGATTCACTGGCTTGGCCGGTCATCCTTACGTCGATCTACTGGCGCGAGACGCGCGATCGCACGGTCTTCAACGCCGACTTGCACCGGGCGCTCGGCCAGATCGTTTACACGTACCGTTGCGAGGAACATCATCGAGCTTGCAATCGCTACCGCTATCCATATCGCGTCTACACGAGCGACCGCTACAACGACGACACCGGCATGATCTGGGGCGCGTTTCGTCCATCCGACGATCCGGTTCAATATCGCTTCAACATCCCGCAGAACGCCTTCGCCGTGGTCGCATTACACGACATCGAAGAGCTGGCGCGGGACGGCTATCGCGACCAACAGCTCGCATATCAGGCGCAAGCGCTGGCGGCGCGCGTTCAAGTCGGCATCGCGCGCTATGGCCTATTCTTCAATTCCGAGCGCCGAGTCTGGATGTACGCCTATGAGACGGATGGCTTCGGGAACTACAACCTGATGGACGACGCCAACATCCCCAACCTAACGACCCTACCGTACATCGACTGGTGCTCGGCCTTCAATCCGGCCTACATCGCGACGCGCATGTTTGCGCTCAGCATGGACAACCCGTTCTACTTTTCGGGGCGTTACGCGCAGGGACTCGGGAGCCCGCACACGCCATACGGCTACGTCTGGCCGCTCGGGATCATCGGACGGGCACTCACCGCCACCTCCTCGATCGAGGTCGCAACCGCCATCACGACGCTCGCGGAGACCGACGGCGAGACCGGCCTGATCCACGAGAGCTTCTATCCGGACGGGTACTGGCGATTCACGCGTCCCGAGTTCGGCTGGGCGAACGCGCTCGGCGCCGAGCTATTCTTCCGCAGCCTAGCCGGGGACCCGGCAACGCAGTTTGCCTATCGAGGGCCGATCGTGCCGTTTGACACGCGCTCGGTCACGCCGACGTTGGTCCCCGCGTTCACGCAGATTGAAAACGCGGCCGAGTTGACCGCGACGGTCGGTCGGCTGTTGCGAGGGGAGCGGCGAACCTCATCGCCAAGCACCGCCTGGTATGAATGAGGGCTACTACCGCCATCCATCGATTGCCGGGGAACTGATCGTTTTCGTCTCCGAAGACGATCTGTGGAGCGTCGGCGCCGGCGGTGGTAGCGCCGTGCGCTTGACGGCGAGCTTCGGCATGTGCTCGTTTCCGCGTCTCTCGCCCGACGGGGCTTGGATCGCATTCATCTCGACCGATGAAGGGAATCCTGAGGTCTACGTGATGCCGTCGCGCGGCGGGAAGGC
>JASHXG010000062.1 GCA_030043675.1 Vulcanimicrobiota bacterium | reverse complement strand
CGAGGCCCCGGTCGGCGGAGCCGCGCTCGCGCAGGGACTCAGCGCGCTGCCGGATGAAACGCGCGCGCTCTGCGATCGCAGCGACGCGATCCTGTTCGGCAGCGTGGGACTTCCGGAGTACGAGGGCAAGCCGCTGCGCGAGCGTCCCGAGCTGGCCCTCTTTCTGTTGCGCCGCGATTACGAGCTCTATGCCAACCTCCGGCCGGTTCGCGTCTTCGCTGGGCTCGAAGAGGCCTCGTCGCTGCGCGCCGAGCTGGTGCGCGGGCTGGATCTCATCGTCGTGCGTGAGCTGACCGGCGGCATCTACTACGGGCAGCCGAAAGAGCAGCGGCGCGTCGACGGCATCGACGAAGCGGTCGACACGATGATCTACCGGGCGCCGGAGGTCGAGCGCATCGCGCGGATCGCGTTCGAGCTCGCGCGCGCGCGCCGCCGGCACCTCACCTCGGTCGACAAGCAAAACATCCTCGAGACCTCGCGGTTATGGCGGCGCGTCGTCGAGAGCGTGGGACGCGACTATCCCGATGTGACGCTAACGCATCTGCTCGTCGATAATGCGGCGATGCAGCTGGTGCGGCGGCCGCGCGACTTCGACGTGATCGTCACCGAGAACATGTTCGGCGACATTCTCTCCGACGAGGCGGCAATTCTCACCGGATCGATCGGGACGCTCCCGAGTGCGAGCCTGGGGACTAAAGAGCGCGCCGCCGGCCGGTTCGGCCTGTACGAGCCGATCGGCGGCACGGCACCCGACATCGCCGGCAAGAATATCGCCAATCCCACCGCGGCGATCCTCTCGGCCGCGATGCTGCTGCGCCATAGCCTGGGCGACGCCGAGAATGCCGCGCGCGTCGAGCGCGCGGTCGACCGAACCTATGCCGACGGTCTGCGCACCGCGGAGCTGGCGTCCGGCGATGCGGCCCTCTCGACGCAAGCATTTACCGAGGCCGTCATCGCGCGTCTGTAGTAGAGTAGTTCGCGAGGGGGATTTCTCATGCCCAAGTACATGGTCCACGCCTCGTATACGGCCGAGGGTGCCAAGGGTCTGCTCGCGCGCGGCGGAACTGCGCGGCGCGAAGCGACCGAAGCTGCGGTCGCGTCGGTCGGCGGAAAGGTCGAAGCCTTTTACTTCGCGTTCGGCCACACCGATGTGGTTGTCATCGTGGATGTCCCGAGTGCGGCAGCCATGTCCGCGCTCGCGCTCACGGTCGCCGCTACCGGCACGATCCAGACCCAGGCTACGGTCTTGATAACCCCCGAAGAGGTCGACGAAGCGGCCAAGATGCGCGTGAGCTTCCGGCCTCCCGGAGCGTAAGCGCTCTAGACGTTCGTCGTCTTCTCGGCGACCCGGCGGCCGATGAAGTCGATGAAGCGCACGCGCAGCGTGGCGTGCTCGCCGGGATGGGCGTTGCTCCATGCCTCGCGCCAGCGGGCGATTGCTGCGCGCTGCATCGCGGCGACGTCATCATCGTCCATCTCGATGTAGTGCTGCAGGTCGAGGCTGACGATCAGAGTCGTTTCAGGGTGGATGTCAAATCCCATGACGGCGTCGGGATAGCTGCGCTTCAGTTGGTCGAGTTGCGCGATCTCGGCTGAGTCGACACGCTGTTGCTGGGTCGGCGAGCTGCACGCGATGAGCACGGCAACGGCAGCACACGCCAGCTTGCGCATATCGATCATCACGCGGAAACGATTCGTTCACCGCCTGCGGCTACCATGCGCACATGGACGGAATCGCTTGGGCGGGCAGTGCGATGGTGGCGGCGCGGACGCGCCTCGAAATCGCGGCGGAGAACCTCGCGAACGTTTCGAGCGACGGCTACCGGCGTGTCGACGCGCGCGGCTTTTTGACGGCCGCCGGCGTTGCGATTGCCAGGCAGCCGGGGCGCGATCGCGGTGAGCTGCGGCGCACCGGGCGCGACTTCGACGCGGCTATTATCGGTTCGGGCGCATTTCACGTGCGCGACGCCGCCGGACACGTGACCGCGACGCGCAACGGCGCGTTCGTTCGCGAGCGCGACGGAACCCTGTGCGACGCCGCCGGCCGCACGCTGCTCGGCAGACACGGCGCGCTGCACGTGCCCGAGGATGCGCGCATCGACGAGCGCGGCCGCGTCATCGCCGGTTACCACGTCGTCGATGCGCTGCCGATTCCGGCCGGAAGCAGCGTGCGCACGGGGTTTCTGGAGAGCAGCGGCGTCGATGCCGTGCGCGAGATGATCGACGTGCTCTCGGCCGAGCGCTCCTTCGAAAGCGCGCAAAAAATTGTCTCGGCGATCGATACGGCGCGCCAGAAATCCGCCGACGCCGCGCGCGTGCAGTAGGCGAAGGAAATGGATCGCGCGCTCTTCGCAGCCGCGAGCGGAATGGCCGCTCAACAGCAAAATCTCGAGACGATCGCCGAGAATTTGGCCAACGCCGACGTCGCGGGCTTCAAAGGATCGACGCAACGCTTCGCGGAGCTGGTCGCGCCCGGCGAAGGGGGTCTGGGCACCGTCGCGCTCGGTTCGCAAGTGCTTTTCGCGCAAGGCAAGCTCGCCCGCAGCGGCGGACCGTTCGATCTGGCGATCGAAGGTCCCGGCTTCTTCAGCCTCGTCGACGATCGAGGAAAGCGCGTCTACACGCGCGACGGCACGTTTTCTCGCGCAGCGGACGGCACCGTACGCAACGCGCAAGATCAGCGCCTGGCAGGCGTCCGCATTCCGGCCGATGCGCTCTCGGTGACCGTCGCCGCCGACGGCAGCGTCCACGCGGCCTTTGCCGGCGGCACGCGCACGATCGGCTACGTTCGGCTGGCCGTTTTTCCCGCGCCCGACCATCTGCGCAGCATCGGCGGCACGCTCTTCGAAGCGACGCCCGAATCGGGCGCGCCGCGGTTGGTCACGCCCGGCGCGCAAGACGGCCCGAAGCTGCACTTCGGCATGCTGGAGCAATCGAACGTCACGATCGTCGATGCGATGATGCAGATCCTGACCGCGCAGCGCGCGTATGAGGCCAACGCCAAAGGCGTGCAAGCTGCTGATGAGATGCTCCGCATCGCCAACAACTTGCAGCGTGGATAGCGCTACGGCCCTGCGCGCGGGGCAAATGTTGGAGGCGATGCTGCTCGCGCCGGTGCTCCGGCCGCTCGCCGATGGAGAGCCGATGCTCGGCGAGTACGAGCTCGATCGGCTGGCGCAGGAGATTGCCGCGCGAGATGCGAGCGGATTCGCGGCGCTGATTGCCGCCAGTCTGCGGGCGCCATGAGCGATTGCCGGCGCGAGACCGCGATTCGCGACCTGCTCCCGCTCGTCAAGCGCACCGCGCGCCGCCTGAAACGGCTCGTTTACACGCTCGATATCGACGACTTGGTCGGTGATGGATGCGTCGGCTTGATTCGAGCCGTCGATTCGTACGATCCGCTCCGCGGGCCGACGCTCGAAACGTATGCCCGGCGCCTCGTCGTCGGAGCGATGCTCAACGGGATTCGGCGGATGGATCCGGTCTCGGAGCGCGCTCGCCGGATCGTTCGCGACGGTGAGAATCAACGTTACGCGCTGGCGGCCGTGCGAGGCGAAGTCCCAAGCCGCGCCGAGATGGAAACGCGCTTTCCGGGATATCTGCGCGCGTTGGCCGCGGCGCATTGGGGAGTGCCGCTCTCGCTGGACGCCCCATTACCGAAGGGCGAAGCGCTTCCCGACGACCCGTTGGGCGATCCCGCCGGCATCTTCGAACGGCGTTCCGAGCGCAGCGCG
>JASHXG010000061.1 GCA_030043675.1 Vulcanimicrobiota bacterium | reverse complement strand
CGTTATCGGCCGATCGCGGTGAGACTTTAGGAAATGGAGAGCTCGAGCCCGTCGTCGGCTTCTAGAACCGGCCCTGCAAAGCGCTCGCGCGCCGCCGACGCGAGCGCGCCGACTGGATCGGCCGCGCCGTAGTGCGTGAGTGCGAGGCGCGCCACGCCCGCGCGCCGCGCCATCTCACCTGCTTCGGCGGCCGAGCTGTGTCCGCGCGGCTCTTCCTCGCTCCCCAGCCCGAGCGTCGCTTCGCAGAGGAAAAGCGAACAGTCGCGCGCGAGCTCGACCACGCTCTCACATGGGGCTGTGTCGGCCGAGTAGACGATGCTCGTCCCGTCACGCTCGGCGCGGATCGCAAAGGCCGGGATGTAGTGACGAGCAGGCGCGAACGTCAGACGCGCGTCGGCGATCTGAAGCTGACTGCTCGGGTCGTATTCGCGAACGAGAAAAACCTCGTCGAGAAATGCGGCACCGTCCGAGCGCGTCAGCATGCTACACAGTTGCTGTAGCGCCATTTTGCCGCCCGGAGGCAGCCACAGCGGCAAGCGGCCGTCGCGTAAGGACGGCCGCTTCTTCAGCGCAAAGCGCAACGGGATCAGGTCGAGTAAATGGTCGCCGTGGAGGTGCGAAATAACGAGCGCATCGAGTTGCCGGTAGTCGATTGCAAGCTGCAGCTTTCCAAACGCCCCGTTCCCCAAGTCGAGAACCATTGCGGCCCCGGGCGTGCGCACGAGATACGAACTGCACGCGCGTCCCGGGCGGGGCGCTGCCGAGCCCGAGCCGACAATGACGAGATCAAGTGCTGCCGCGCTCACGGCAGCGTCGCCAACACCTCCTCGGCATGCTCGTCCACGTTCACCTTCGGCCAGACGTGCGTGATCAGACCGTCGCCGTCGATTAAGAACGTCGAGCGCGCCTTGACGCCGAGCGCATCGTAGAGCTTCGAATCGGTATCGGCCAGCAGCGCGAACGGAATCGAAAACTTCTTCTTGAAGCGCCGGTGCGACTCGACCGAGTCGCGGCTCACCCCGACGATCCGCGCGCGCTTCTTCTGAAACTGCTGGTAGAGGTCGCGAAACTGCGAGGCCTCGCTGGTGCAGCCGGGTGTGTCGTCCTTCGGGTAAAAGTAGAGTACCAGCGGTCCGCCGAGAAGTTCCTCGGTCGCTACGGTGTTGCCCTCGTCGTCGAGCAGCGTTACCGCCGGGACCCGGTCGCCTACGCCAAGCATCTGTGACCCTTTCTCCGAACTCGGAAGCCTATGGTTGCGCACCCGCTTGCCCAACGTGTCATCGAGTGCCTGCGTGAGGAAGGCGAATCGCGGGTGCTGGACTTCGCCTCGGGCAGCGGGCGCAACGCAGCCGCGCTTCGCGGCGCGGGCTTTACCGTTGTCGAGGTGGACGACGCGGCCGCCGCTTCGGACGAGCCGTTGACGCGAACGAACGAGCGGTTTGCGGCGGTCCTCTCGACCCACGGGCTACTGCATGGCACCGGCCGAGCCATTGCCGCCCGAGTCCGCGCGATCGCCGCCGTGCTCGAAGACGGCGGCTTATTTTGCGCCACGTTCGCGTCCTCGCGCGATGCGCGCTTTGGCGAAGGCGAGCGCATCGCCGACTCCACTTACGCTCCAACCGCCGGCGACGAGCGCGGGGTCGCGCACACCTTCTTCGGCGAAGAAGCGCTGCGCGCGCTGCTCGAACCTCGGTTCGCGATCGAGTCGCTAACCGAGCGCGCTGTCGATGACGTTGCCGGATCGTGGGCGCACCGGGAGAGGCCACTGACCGGCGCGGTTCACTGGTTCGTGGTCGCGCGAAAGCGCTAGTGGCCTAGCGTCCCGCTTGCGCGGCGATCAGGTCGCGCATCGGGCTGGATGCCTGCGCGTAGAGCCGTTTCTCCATGCGTCCGGCGCAAAATGCCTGCCGGCCAGCGATCACCGCGTGCTTCATCGCGGTCGCCATGAGAACGGGATCGCGCGCGGACGCGATTCCGGTGTTCATCAGCAGCGCATCGACGCCGAGCTCCATCGCAACCGTTGCATCCGAGGCAGTGCCGACGCCCGCGTCAACGATCACCGGCACGCCGGCTCGTTCCTTGATGATCCGTATCGAGTAGGGATTACAGACGCCCAAGCCGCTGCCGATCGGTGCAGCCAACGGCATCACCGCCGCGCAGCCGAGCTCTTCGAGCTGCCGGCACGCGATCGGATCGTCACCGATGTACGGCAACACGGTGAAGCCGTCGGTGACGAGTTGTTCGGCGGCCGCAAGCGTCTCGCGCGTGTCGGGATGGAGCGTTTGGGCGTCGCCGATAACCTCGAGCTTGATGAGATCGGTTTCGAGCAGCTCGCGCGCGAGCTGTGCGGTCAGCACCGCATCCTTGGCCGAATGGCAGCCCGCGGTGTTCGGCAGAATCGTGTAGCGCGTGCGGTCGATGTAGTCGAGCAGCGTCTTGCCGCCGGGATCGTCGAGATTGATGCGTCGTATCGCGACGGTGACCAGGTCGGCCCCGCTCGCTGCGTGGGCCGCCCGCATCACTTCCATCGAAGGATACTTGCCGGTTCCGACGATCAATCGCGAGGCGAGCTCGTACCTTCCGATTCTCAAGATGTCCTGACTCATGCGCGCCTCCTTTTCCTAGCCGCCCGCGACCGCCCGGATGATTTCGACTCGATCTCCGTCGCATAGGCGATGCGAATCGTATTCCGCGCGCCGCACGATGCGTTCGTTTCGCGCCACCGCGACGCCGTTTCGCGGCGAACCGAGGAGTTCGAGGAGTGCGCCAACCGTCAATGCCTCGGGAAGCTCGCGCGTTTCGCCGTTGATCGTTGCCCTCACACCGCGGTGGTTCGTCTCGAATCCGGCAGTTTCGTGCCGAGGCGGGCGAGCCCAAACGGCTCCAGCTCATCCCCGCCTTTGCCCTCCAGGAGATCGGCAATCGACCGCGCCGTCGCCGGCGCAAGCAGGATTCCGTTGCGATGATGGCCGGTCGCTAGAAGCAGTCCGTCGATCGGGGTGACCCCGAGGAAGGGCCGGCCGTCCGGCGTGCCCGGCCGAAGACCTGCCCAGCTTTCGGTTACCGCGAACCCGGCCAGCGACGGCGCACCGGCTAGCGCATTGTGGAGGAGGCCGTGCACGCCCTCGGCCGTCACGCTGACGTCGAAGCCGGCGCGCTCGACCGTAGCGCCGACCAGCAGACGGCCGTCGTCGCGCGGAACGAGATAGGCTCCGGGCAACCACGTTGGACGCCGGACCAAGCTCACTGGGGCGCTCAGCGCGAGCATCTGCCCCTTGATCGGTTCGACCGGGGGGACGCATGACGGCGGAGGGCCAACGAGCTGCGCCGCCCACGCACCACACGCATTGACGACTGCCTGCGCCGCGGTGAAGCCGACGTTCGTGCGGATTCCCAAAACCCGCCGTTCGTCGCACTCGATCGCAACCGAGGATGCGTGCGCGATCGTCACGCCGCGCGCTATGCAAGCGGCAGCAAGCATGCGCCCGAGGCGACGATTATCGACGTAACCTTCCCCGTGAATGCAGAGGCCTCCGACAACGTCCGTCCCGAGCCACGGTTCGGATGACACGAGGCTCGATCGATCCAGCAGATCGAACGTGACCCCGCGCTCGCGCAAGCGGCGAGCGAGCCGCTTCAAACTCTCCAGCTGCGCGCCGTCGTACGCGGCATGCACGATGCCGTCGAGATGCAGGTGCGGATCCAAACCGCTTGCACTGCGCACGCGTTCGACGAACGCCGGATATTGGCCGAGCGCGCTCACGCCCATCGCGAGCAGCGCTTCGTCCGCGACGTCCTCGGTGTACGGAGCCAGCATGCCGGCGCCGGCCCACGATGCCGCTCGTCCGGGCTCGCCGCGATCGAAGACTCGCACCGCGGCCCCGCGCCCGGCCAGCTCGAATGCGATCGCGAGACCGATCAGGCCCGCGCCGACGACGACGACGTCACCATCCATTGCTCAGAAACCTCGCTACATGCCGAGGTAAATGGGGCCTTCGCCGCCTTGCGGCGGAACCCACGTGATGATTTGATACGGATCGGCAATGTCGCAGGTCTTGCAGTGAACGCAGTTGGTGAAGTTGATCTGCAAGCGACCCTGAAATCCGCCGTCCACCGGCTCGAAGAGCGGCTCGTAGACCGCCGCGGGACAGAAATACTGGCACGGATTTCCGTACTCGCGCGTGCAGATATCGCGGCAGACGTTCGTGTCGGATACCTTTAAGTGACAGGGCTGGTCTTCGTCGTGAATCGTTCCGCTGTTGTAGACGTCGGTAAGCCTGTCGAAGGTCAGCACGCCGTCGATCTTGGCGCGTGGCGTCTGTTTGGGCTCCCAACCCACCTTCTCCATCTGCTCGTATCCCGCCTCACCCGGCAGCTCGTCGATCACGCCGAAGCCCTTGCCGCCCGTAAGCGTCGAGAGCCCCGCATTGATCAAACCCGGCCAGAGACCGCGGCGGAATCCCTGATGGAAGTTGCGAGCCGTGCGCAGTTCGGCATACGCCCACGAGTCTCGAAAACGCCGGTCGAACGCCGCCAGCATCTCGCCGTCATATCTGTCGCCTTCCAATGCATCCCAAAGGCTCTCGGCTGCGAGCATGCCCGATTTCATCGCGAGGTGGATGCCTTTCAAACGCATACCATTCAGGAAACCGGCGCTATCGCCGATCAGGAGCAGACCATCGGCGTATAAACGCGGCATCGCGAACAAGCCGCCTTCGGGAATCGCTTTCGCACCGTACCGGATCAGCTTTCCGCCCTCGAGCATCGTGCGGATGACCGGATGTTCCTTCATCCGTTGCAGCTCGTTGTGTGGATCGGTGGTGGGATTGTGATAATCGAGGCCGATGACGCAACCGATGTCGAGCACGTTGCCGGCCATGCCGTAGATGAAACCGCCACCGAACGTTTCCGCCGGCAGCGGATAGCCGAGCGTGTGAATGACGGCACCGGCTTTGAAGCGATCGTCGGGCAGTTGCCAGAGTTCCTTGACGCCGGCGGCATAGACTTGCGGCTGGCTCCCCTCGTCCAGGCGCAGTCGCGCAACCGCCTGTTTGGTCAGTGTGCCCCGCGGGCCTTCGCCGAGAACCACGACCTTCGCCAAAATATCCGCACCGGGCTCGTAGTTCGATTTCGGATTACCGTTGTGGTCGAGCCCCTTGTCGCCGGTGCGCACCCCGACGACGCGCTCGTCCTCCCATAGGAGTTCTTGACCCGGAAATGCCGGAAAGACTTGCGCGTCCGCTTGTTCGGCTCGATCGGCGAGCCACTTGCACATCTTTTGCAGCGAGGCAACGTACTTGCCGTGATTGTTCAGCGGCGGTGGCGTAAACGGCGCTTTGATCTTGCCGTTGCGCGTCAGAAACCACAGCTCGTCGCTGGTAACCGCCGACTCCACCGGCGCGCTCTCGCGCCAATCGGGAAGCAGCTCGTCGAGCGCGCGCGGATCCATCACCGCGCCGGAGATGCCGTGGTAGCCGACCTCGCCGCCCTTCTCGATGACGAGAATCTCGAGCGCGCGGCCGGCCGCCTTTGAAAGCTGGCCGAGGCGAATCGCGCCGGCGAGGCTGGCTGGACCGGCGCCGACGAAGAGCACGTCGACTTCGAGTTGATCGCGTTGCGCCATCGTTTCCTTACTTTAACGGCATGGAAGCCGACTCCTCAAGGAGCGCGGCAACGGCGGCGAGCACGGCGCAGCGGTGCATCGCTAAGCGCGTGCCCCACGCCGCCGGCGATGGTGTTTCAAACGTCAAGGCATGTCGGGCAGAGCCCCGCGCCAGCGCCAGCGAGTAGGAGAGCCCACCGAGCAGTGCCGTCTCCTCGGACGCATCGGGAACGACGCGACCCCGCTCCCGCATGGAGTGCGCGTCGTCGAGCGGCCCCGCCAAATTGAACGTGGTCTCTAGCGGGTCGATTTCCAATCCTTCTTCGTCGAGCGCCGAGATGACGCGACGCCCGATCTCACCGCCGCCGTACTCGTAGCAGTAGAAACCCGATGCGTCGCAGTCTTCATGCAAATCGAGCGACAGCGCAAACGTCAGGTCACGGTTGGCAGCTAGGATCGCCCTCGCTTCGGGCGAGGTGCCGAGCCGGCCAAAGGTTCGATTGACGTCGACGCCGTCGGCGCTTTGGCGCGTGCGTGCCGCATAGCCGCTGGGGTTGGTGCAGGGCCAGATTCGATACGAGTATCGTGCATCGAGCTCGCTGTCTTCCACCAGGCCGAGCAGCGCCCAGACTCCCGCGGGCTCGTCGCCGTGAACGCCGGCCGCAATCGAGATCGTCGGAGCTTGCTCAGCGCGAATGTCTACGCAAAGCAGGGTTCGCCCAACGCGCCGAGTCTCGAGGTGATCGACGCTGACGCGATCGCCGTCGTGCATCGCCTCCCAGCGGCGTACGAGCTCCGGGTAGGTTCCGCCGGACGGAATCATAACTCGTAAGCCCATGGAGACTTCACCGCGTCGCAGCTTCGCCAGCGACAACAACGCACCCGTCGCGCCCGAGATCCTCCAAGCGATCCTCGCCTCGAACGAAGGCGATGCGATCGGTTACGGCGACGATGCGTGGACCGCGCGCGCCGTGGCGCGCTTTCGCGAAGAGTTTGGCGACAATACCGATGTTTACTTCACCTTCAACGGCACGGGAGCGAACGTCACGGCGCTCAGCTCGCTGCTGCGTCCCTGGGAGGCCGTGTTGGCGCCTGCGAGCGCGCACCTCCAGACCGACGAATGCGGCGCGCTCGAACGCTTCAATGGGTCCAAGGTCTTCCCGGTCGCGACCACAGACGGGAAGCTCCGCCCCGCCGACATCGAACCATACCTGCATGCGGGGCACGGCGTGCATTTCCCTCAGCCGCGCGCGATCTCGATCTCGCAGGCGACGGAGTTCGGCGGCCTCTATGAGATCGAAGAGCTGCTCGAACTCAGCGAGTTCGCCCACCGGCACGGACTGATCGTGCACGTCGACGGCGCACGTCTTGCCAACGCGGCCGCAGCGCTCGGTACGACGCTGCGCGCGCTGACCGTCGACGCGGGCGTCGACGCGCTCAGCTTCGGTGGCACCAAGAATGGCTCGCTCCTTGCCGAAGCCGTCTGCTTCTTCGATCCCCGCATCCACGCCGGAGCAGCCCCGTTCGTTCAGAAACAGGCCATGCAGCTGGCCTCGAAGATGCGGTACATCGGCGCCCAGTTCGAGGCGCTGCTGACCGACCAGCGCTGGCTGCATTACGCGCGCCATGCCAACGCGATGACGGCCCGCCTTCATGCACGCGTGAAATCGATCCCCGGCATGACGGTAACTCGGCCGGTGCGGTGCAATGCGATCTTTGCTACGCTCGACCGCGCCGTCATCGAGCGCGTGCAGCGCGAGTTCTTCTTCTACGTCTTCGACGAAACGCGGCCGGAAGTGCGCTGGATGACGCACTGGGCGACGACGCCGCAGGACGTCGACGAATTCGCAGACTGCATTCGGAAAGCTACCGAATCGCTATATTCGTAGGGCGACGAAGGTCCGACCGGTTGTTCGGCCTGATATTTCGAATGGGAGGAACATCGCCGGTCGCATCCCGCGCAAAGACGAGGATGTCCCTGCGAACTGTGCTCTGCGAAAACATCCTGTCAGCCGGATCCACCGCAATGCCATACGGGAATTCGAGTCTGGTGAACAGACCATAGATCGCCCGCAGCGGCCTTACGTTGCCCTGCGCGCCGGCGCGATACTTGGCCAGCGTCCCTATCCCAGCGCACGATACGTAGACGTTGCCTTCGGAATCAAGCGTAACACCTGACGGATCATAGAGAAGCGTACGCCTCCCTGATATCTCGGCTTTCGGGCGTACGTTTCCATTCGACCCGGCCGCGTATATGTTGACGGACGAGCCATATTGCTGTCCGCTCGTAACATAAATATCTCCCATCGCGTCGATGGCGATGCCGCCCGGGTCGCACAAGCCCGTCTTCGCTCCCTTGATTTGGGCGATCGGAGCGACGTCTCCGCTCGCGCCTGCCGCGTACACCGTGACGCTCCCCGTGCACGGCGACCCGGCGAACCAATTCGTGACGTAGATGTTGCCCGCCGCGTCTACAGCTAAGCCGGTTGCGGTTCCCATTTGCGTGCCCGGGCCGGTGATCGTTTGGGCCGGGGCAACGTTGCCGTAATAGCCAGCCGGATAAACCGTGACCACAGACTGGTAATAGTAAGAGCTGCCGGCGACGTAGACGTTGTGACTCGCATCGACGGCAACTGCCATCGGACTCGAGAGTCCGGTACTGCTGCCTTCAATACGCTCGATAGGTTTGGCAGCTCCGCGCTGATCCGCGCCGTAGATATCTACCGAAGGCGGTTTGTAAGCGCTCGTAACGTAGATGCAGGGCGAAGTCAAGCAGTACTCGCTGCGGGAGCCCTGCCGCAATGCGTTCTCCGGCTGTTGAGGGCCGCCGGCTACAGGCGGCGCTGCGCAACCCATGGGTAACAGCGCGAGCGCGCACGTCATGAACAATTCCCTGCGCACCTAGACGCGCTTTAGCTCTTAGCGAGCAACCACCTGCAACCCGGCCACGGTAGGTATTCTACGCCGTCCAGTCGAGCATCGACTTCCATTCGGGCTTCGGAAAGGCTTGCTTCGACTTGATCGCCTCGACGTATTTGCGTTTGCCGGCGCGATTGCCCTTACCGAGCATCAATCCGCCGACCAGCCGATCCTGCCAAAAGTAGAGTGCGCGGTACCATTTTTTCTCGACGTCGACTTTACGCACCATTTCCAAGTCGGGGCGTAGATCGGTCCCGAGACCAAACTGCGTGATCGTCTGTCCCTTGAAGAGCAGCGATGAGTATTCGGGGACGTCGTGGTACTTCTCACTGCCCCCCATCATGTTCAGCGCGACGACCTTCCCGTGGGCGCCGGCATTGTTCCACGTTCCCATACGATAACGGATCTCGAGAATCGGGTCGTAGAAGTCGGCGACGTCGCCCGCGGCATAGATGTTCTTGACGTTGGTTTCCAGGTGATCGTCGCAGAGGATGCCATTACGGCTGGTCTCGATGCCCGAACTCTCGCAGAGCTCGACGTTCATCGTCAGGCCGAAGCCGTATGCGAAACATTGCGCCTCGATCTCGCTCTTATTCGTGCGCACCTTGGTGATGACGCCGTTGGAGCGCACGAACTCATCGACCTCCTCGCCGTAATGCATGTGGACGCCGTCGGCCTCGGCCGCCTCGTGCACCAGCTCGCCGGCGGTCTCGTCGATGATGCGGTGAAGCGAGCGAGGCCCGCGCATGATCCAATGCGTCTCGACGCCGCGCGAGCTAAAGGCCTCGGCCAGCTCGTAGGCGATGAACGACCCGCCGATCGCTACCGCCGCGCGGCTGCGATCGATCTGTTCTGAGATCGCTCGCGTATCGTCGAGATACTGAAAAGGGTAGAGATTCACCGCGCCTTCCGCCCCGGGCTTTCCGGTTGGGTTCGGCCGGCCGCCGGTCGCGATGAGCAGCGCATCGTATCGATAGAACTGCCCGTCGGCCTCGACGACGCGTTCTTGCGGAATCACGCGATCGACGTGAGTTCGCAGACGGAGGTCGATGCGATGCTCCTCGTGCCACGCGAGATTACGAATCATCACCTTCGCTTCGGGGATCTGCTTGCGGAGCATCGGCGGGAGCGAGATGCGGTTGTAGAGCGGATAGGGCTCGTCGCCGAAGAGCGTGATATCACAGGCCGGATCGTGCTTGCGCAGCTGCTCGGCGGCGGTCGTCCCGGCGAAGCCGTTGCCGACGATGACGTACCTGCGAATGTCCGAATTCGCCACTATTTGCGCTGGGGGACGTCGCCGTAGAGTGCTAAGCCGACCATCATCTTAAAGCCGACCTCGAGCGCGCGCTCGTCGACGTCGAAGCGAGCGCTGTGCTGCGGCTCGACTCCTTTTTGCGTTCCGCGCGCTGCTACCAGAAAGTACGCGCCGGGACGCTCGTTGTGCATGAACGACATATCCTCCGACCACATCAGGAGGTCGTGCGGATCGACGACGTTCTCCGCGCCCACGATGCGGCGGCCAACCTCGCGAACGATGTCGTTCATCGACCGATCGTTGACCGTCGGCGGATAGATCCACTGGTATTCCATCTTGTAGTCGAGCCTCATGGCGGCGCATAGTCCCTTGACGAGGCGTTCGATGCGCTCGGGAATGGAGCGGCGCACGGCATCGTTGAAGGCTCGCGCGCTCCCTTGCAGCTGCGCGCGGTCGGGAATGACGTTAAAGGTGGTCCCGGAATGCAGCGAGCCGACCGTGACGACGACTGGTTCGCGCGGAGGAATCTCGCGGCTCGCAATGGTCTGCAGCACGGTCACGAGCTGTCCGGCGGCGACGATCGGGTCTACCGCCGTGTCCGGCAGTGCTCCGTGTCCTCCCTTGCCGATCAGCTCGATGTCGAATCGGTCGGACGAAGCAAAGAACTCGCCGTCTCGCACGCCGATCTTGCCTACCTCCAGCCCGCTATAGAGATGCAGGGCAAAGGTGCGATCGACGTGCGGATCCTCCAATGCGCCATCGGCGATCATCAACTTGTTGCCGGAGTAGCCCTCCTCTCCGGGCTGGAAGCAAAAGACCAGCGTCCCAGGAATTTCCGCTCGCTGCCGGCTCAGTGCCAGCGCTGCCGCCAGGAGAATCGCCATGTGTCCGTCGTGTCCGCACGCGTGCATGACTCCGGTTCGAACCGAACGATACGACACGTCGTTTTGCTCGTCCAGTGGCAGCGCGTCCATGTCGGCACGCAGCAGCGTCACCGGCCCCGGCTTTCTGCCGCGCAGCGTCGCCAGAATGCCCGTCCCGCCGACGCCGGCGCGAATCTCATCGAAGCCGCCCTCACGCAACTCTTGCTCGATGAAGGCGGCCGTCTCAAACTCGACCAGCGAAAGCTCCGGATGCGCGTGAAAGTGTCGCCGATA
>JASHXG010000060.1 GCA_030043675.1 Vulcanimicrobiota bacterium | reverse complement strand
CGACGATCGGCGCGGCCATCAAAGAGGCCGGCGACGTGGCGGGCATTGGCATCGGCTCACCCGGAAACATCGACGCGGTGACCGGCGCCGTCCTGTACAGTCCGAACTTCGGCTGGAAGGACGTGCCCTTGGGCGCGACGCTGCGCGCAAGGTTCGCCCACCCGGTCTTCGTGGCCAACGACGCGCGCTGCGCGACGTTGGGCGAGTACACGTACGGTACCGGCAAGGGGACCAAGGATTTCGTGTTGCTGACGCTAGGCACGGGCATCGGCGGAGGGATCGTCGCCGGCGGCGAGCTGCTGCTCGGCCACAAGTGGGGCGCGGGCGAGGTCGGCCACCACCAAATCCGTCCGAGCGGCGGCTTCGTCTGCACCTGCGGAAAGATCGGCTGCTTTGAAGCCCAAGCCTCCGGAACCGGCCTGATCCGCCACGCTTTCGCCGTGGCGCCTTCCTTTCCGCGCAGCCCGCTGCTCGACACGACGCGCGAGAAGCTGAGCTCGAAGAAAATTCGCAAGGCCGCGCAGGCCGGGGACGGACACGCGCTGGCCGCCTGGAAGAACTTTACCGCCGACCTCGCGATCGGCTTGGCGAACATCATCGCGTTTGTGAATCCAGAGGTAATCGCGCTGGGAGGCGGCGTCTCGTCCGCCAACGAGTTCATGTTGGATGCCGTCCGCCCGACCGTCGACCTGCTCACGACGATGGTCCCGCGGGGGACGACGCAGATCGTCGTCGCTACGCTCGGGAACAACGCCGGGCAAATCGGCGCGGCGACGATGGCGCTGCGCGGCGGACTCAGACCGGTTGACGCTGTTGCGGTCTAGGCTTGCGCTACTCGGCCTGCTTGCGCTGGGCGTGTCGGCGCTGGCGGTAGCGCCGGTGCGACCGCCGAGCAGCGGCGGCATTCAGAAGATCCAGCACATCGTCATCATCATGCAAGAGAACCGTTCGTTCGATACGTACTTCGGAACGTTTCCCGGCGCCGACGGCATTCCGATGAGCAACGGCGTGCCGACGGTCTGTGCCCCGGATCCGGAGCGCGGGACCTGCGTGCGGCCCTTTTACAATCCCGAAGATCGCAATCATGGCGGCCCGCACTCTTCCTACGCTGCGGTGATCGCCATCAACGGCGGGAAGATGAACGGGTTCATCGATGCCGCTCAACGCGCTCGCCGGGGCCAGGGTTGCCGCGATCCCAACGCGCCGAACTGCGGCGGCAACATCGACGTCATGGGCTATCACGACGGACGCGACCTTCCCAACTACTGGCGGTACGCGCGCGACTTCGTATTGCAAGACCGGCTCTTCGAGCCCAACGCCTCGTGGAGCTTGCCGCAGCACCTCTTCATGGTATCGGCCTGGTCGGCGAAGTGCTCGCGCATCGGCGATCCCATGAGCTGCGTGAACGAGCTCCAGTGGCCCGATTATCCGCCCGATTTCGAGCCTCAGGCCGCGAGGATGCATCCGCCCGGTCACCCCGACTACGCCTGGACGGATCTTACCTACCTTTTACACGCCCATCACGTCAGCTGGGCCTACTACGTGATGGCTGGTTTCGAGCCCGATTGCGCGAACGACCAAGCCGCCTGCGCCCCCGTGCCGCAGCGCGCTAGGACGCCGGGCATATGGAACGTCCTCCCCTACTTCGATACCGTGAGGGCGGATGGCCAGCTCGGCAACATCCGCGACCTGCGCGACTTCTACACCGCCGCGCGCGATGGGACGCTGCCCAACGTCGTCTGGATTACGCCCTCGCAAGCCTACAGCGAACATCCTCCCGGTCTGGTGAGCGCAGGACAAGCCTACGTCACCGGATTGATCAACACCATCATGCAAAGCCCCGACTGGAAGAGCACCGCGATCTTCTTGAGCTGGGATGACTGGGGCGGCTTCTACGATCACGTTGTCCCGCCGCGCGTCGACGAGAACGGCTATGGCCTGCGCGTCCCGGGAATCGTGATCAGCCCGTACGCGCGCCGGGGCTTCATCGATCACCAGACGCTCAGCCACGACGCCTACCTCAAATTCATCGAGGACGATTTCCTCGGCGGCGAGCGCATCGATCCCCGCACCAACGGTCGCCCGGATCGCCGGCCGACCGTACGCGAGGACGTGCCGATCCTCGGCGATCTGCGCGCCGACTTCGACTTCACGCAACAGCCGCGCGCGCCGGAGATCCTCCCGGGCGGCGCGATCTGGAACGGCGCCGTCGCTCGGTAAACCTCACGTTGATCTTGCCGCCGGCAAGCGTCGGGGCCTGCAGATTGCCGTCGCGCGGCGGGTCGCCAGAAGCAACTCGCTTAGCGGCGACCGCGCTCTAGAATTCGTACTACGGTGAGGATGGTGTTCCAATTGCGGGTCGTTACCCGCGCTCCCAGCAGCTTGTCGAGCTGCCCTAAATAGCCGATCGTCTTCATGTGGCGGCGGTAGAGGCCGAAGACGAATCGCTTGCGCCGTCCGATAACGCGCACCAACCATTGCGGGCCGGACGGTATCTCGATCGGCATGCGCGCCAAGCGATGACCGGCCGGTCCGATCAGCACGCTGACGAAGCGCACGACGTCGCTCGCGGGTTTCTCATCAGCGAACGGATTTGCGGAGTGCAGCTCCAGCAGTTCGCGCCCATTGCAGAGCACGATGTCAACCTCGAACGGTATTCTGCGCAACAGCTCCGCGCGGAACGCGGACGTCGAGCCCGGATTTCGGACGATCAGCAGTCCGGTGGCGCCGACGTTGACGACATCATAGTCATGCAGTTCCTTCGCCAGCAGACTGACGCGAAATCGTCGATGTCCGCCTACGTTTACGCCCCGCAGGAAGGCCACCAGAGCCATCCTAGGACGGAGCGCTGCTAGACTGCAGCGGCGGTTACGAGAGGAACGGCGGGGAGTTCGTCTTGCGCGGGAATCGTGCCGGTTTCCGCGATTTGTGCGATCAGCGCGGCGATGCGGCGCGA
>JASHXG010000059.1 GCA_030043675.1 Vulcanimicrobiota bacterium | reverse complement strand
TCGCCGCCTCGAAGATATTCCGCCCTCGGAGCCCGCAACAATCGATCGTAGGGCACGCCCTTTGCGGCGTCCCTGGCAGGCGATTCTCGCTGCCGCGGTGCTGCTTGCGCTCGCCGGCGGACTCGCATTCGCAGCGGCTCGTCCGTACGGGCCGCACCAGGGCTCGAGCCTGTCGGCAGAGGCGGCGCGCCTCTACGAGATCGGCCGCTACTACTGGAATCTGCGAACGCCCGACGGCATAACCAAGAGCATCGCCTACTTCTCGCAGGTCGTCGACCTCAATCCGCAGAGCGCGCGCGGGTACGCCGCGCTTGCTGCGGCCAACGCGATCATGGGGGACTATCGTTACGGCACCTCGTCTCCGCAGGTGTATTTCGCTCGCGCGCGAGCTTTCGCGGACAAGGCGCTGGCGATCGATCCGAACTCGGGTGAAGCATATGCCGTGCTGGGCATGATCTCATCGCAGAAGAACGACGGCTCGCCGGGACAGATGAGCGAAGCGATGAGTGACTTCGAGCGCGCGATTCGGCTGGATCCTGCGAGCGGGCCCGCCCACGAATGGTACGGCATCGCACTGCTCGAGCAAGGGCACTTCGACGCCGCTTACGCCGAGTTGCAGAAAGCCGCGGACTTGGATCCGCTCTCGGTTGCGACCATGATATGGCTGGGGAACACCGCCCGCCTCGAAGGGCGCTACCACGACGCCATCGCGTTTGCGCGCGAGGCGGTCGATCTCTCGCCCGAGGGGAACGAGGCCTACGAGACGATCGGTCTTGCTTATGAGGCCTTGGGTGCGAACGGTCGAGCAATCGAGATGTTCCAGCGCCTAGGGCAGACGTGCAAGCACTGCCGCTCCGACGCGGCCGCGCTGCTGGCCCAAATCTACGCGCGGACGAACCGCTTGCCCGAGGCTCGCGCCCAACTGGCGGTCGCAAAGGCCCACCTGCGGGAGGTTCAGCCCGACGACCTTGCCGCCGCGCTGGCAGCCGTCGGCGACCTCCACGTGGCCGTCTCGATCCTGCGCCACTCCAACGGTGCCTATCTCCGAGCCGAGATTGCGAACGACCCGCGCTTCGCCGCCCTGCGCCTCGACCCGGCGCTCGCGCTGATGAGCAAACCGGCCTAAAAAAATCTTCCGGCGGGGTTGACAGCGCCGTATCGATAAGCTATTGTACTAGTGTACTAGTACGACAGCAAATCGGTACTAGACGCTGAAAGGACTGCAAGATGACCCGTTATACGACGCTCCGCCTCGAACCCGAAATCGCCCGCGAAACCCGCACGCCGGTTCGGCTGCCTGACCGCCGCGCGACCGCCCTCTTCCCAGGCTGGGGACCCAAGGTCTAGGGCCACCGGCATGGCGGCCGTCCTCACGGTCGATCCGCGCAGCGGCGTGCCGATCTACCTGCAGATCATCGAGCAAATCAAGCGTTCAGTCGCGCTCAGGGTCTTGCAGGTGGGTGAGCAACTTCCGACCGTCAAGCAACTCGCGATCGACCTCACCGTAAACCCGAACACCGTCGCGCGCGCCTATCGTGAGCTCGAGCGCGACGAGGTGATCGAGACTGCGCCGGGACGCGGCTCCTTCGTCCGCGGCGACGGGATGGCTCAATCGCCGCGCGCCGCGGCCGCCGACATCGCCCGCACGGCGTTCGATGCAGCCCTGCGTGAAGCCAAGTCCGTCGGCCTCACGCGCGACGAAGCGCAAGAGTTGATCGAAGCAGCTTTAGACCGTTGGTTCCAGGAGTAGATGCGATTATGAGCGCGATCCAGATTCTCAACCTGCGCAAAATGTACGGGCCCCTCGCGGCCGTGGACGACTTTTCGCTGGAGGTTCCGGCGGGAAGCGTCTACGGTTTGCTCGGTCCCAACGGCGCCGGCAAAACCACCACGTTCAAGTGCATGCTGGGTCTCCTGCGCCCAACCAGTGGTGAAGTTCTCTACGACGGTAAGCCGCTCGTGCCGCAAACGTTCGAGCGCATCGCGTACGTGCCCGAGCGCAGCGTGCTCTACGAGTGGATGACGGTTGCCGAGCATATCGAGATGACCCGCCGGGCCTTTTCGGGCTTCGATCCAGCCCGCGCACGCGAGCTCCTCGTACAATTCGGCGTCGAGGAGCGGCGCCGCGCTCGCGAGCTCTCCAAAGGCATGCGCACGGCCGTCATGGTCGCGCTCGCCTTCGCGCGCAACGCGGAAATTCTGCTGCTCGACGAACCGACCGGCGGACTCGACCCGGTCAACCAGCGCCACGTGCTCAGCCTCATGATCAACGAAGCCGCCAAAGGCAACTCAGTACTGTTTTCTTCACACCAAATCGGTCAAGTCGAGCGGGCCGCCGAGCGCATCGCGGTGATGGATCATGGACGCTTGGTTCTCGAGGGTCTGGTCGACGATCTGAAGGCCGATCGCAAAATCGTTGAAGGCATCTTCCCCGACGTCAGCTATACGCTCGATGGAATCGCCAACGATCCCCGCGTGACCCGCGCGGATCGCACCGAGCGCATCGTGCGTCTCTTGGTGAGCGGCGGCGCCGACGAGATTGCTTCGCGCCTTGCGGAGTCCGGCGCGACCGGGGTACGCGTGCTCGATCTCAACCTCGAGGATATCTTCCTGTACGCGGTTTCGCCCGAAACCGCGACCGCCGACATCGTGACGAAGGAAAGCTCGTCATGAGCTATATTGAATGGCTGCGCGTCCGCAACTGCCTGCGGATCACGCTCATGATCCTCGGGACCCTGATCGTTCTGGCGTTAATCTTAAGAATCTCTTTAGTGCGCCCCGCGTGGTACGATACTACCATTGGTCAGGTGACGGCCGCGCCCGGGACGACCGAGCGCCACGTGACCCTTCCGGACGGAACGAAGCGCACCATTCTCGACAATCCGGCCGTCCAAACGCACATCGTGGTCGATGATTACGGCTCCGCCGGGCGGCACATCGCCATCACCCAGCCGACGCGCAACCTGCACGAAACCGAGTCGCACGTCGATATCGGCGTCGTAGAGATCCGCGACGTGAGGCACGGTTCGATGACCACGACGACCATCGACACGAACGGATCGGTTCCGATGCTCGTTCCTATGGGTTTCGCGGACGTTGTGGCGCTCATCGTGGCCACGATCCTGGCCGCACCCTTTGCGCGCGAGATCGACGGGCACTTGGAGGTCGCGCTGACCAAACCGATTTCACGGTCGCGGTTCGCGGTCGGCGCGATCGGGGCGGACGTGGCGGGCATCCTCGCCGCATTGGCTGCGTCCGTCACCGCCGTCTACATCTGCCTCTTATTCCTCGGGGCGCCCAGGATCGACTTTAGCGGGGCCAACGCGCGCGTTGTACCGATGGGGATCGCGATGTCGCTGGCGTGGTACACATTGCTTGCTGCGGCGACGACGTGGAGAGGCCGCGGTTACGGCGCGGTACTCGGCTTCGCATGGCCGGTAGCGCTTCTCGTCATCGGCCTTGCGAATATCCAGCCGACCAACACCGTCTCGGCGTTCGTGCACTATGTAGCCTGGTCGATCGCTCAACTCAATCCGCTCTGGCATGCCCGGTGGACCGTGGGTATGAGCGACACCGGCGCCATAAGCGCCGCCGATCCGACCTTTGGTGTGCGCCTGGCGATCAATGTTTTGCTCTTCGCCGTTTATACTGCGCTGGCGGTTTGGCGGTGGCAGCGCGTGGAGGCATAAGCACATGAATTACGTTGAATGGCTCCGCGTCCGCAACTGTTTGCGGATCACTTTCATCGTATTGGGAGTTCTCGTCGTCCTGGCAGTGATCGTACGAATCTCCTTCTTTCGCTATCCGTCGTACGAGGCCCTGATCGCCCATATGGCGACCGAACGCGGAACCAGCGAGCGTCATGTCACGCTTGCGGACGGTACGAAGCGCATGATTCTCGACAATCCCGGCGACCGAATGCATATCGTGGTCGACGATCGTGGCTCCGGCGGACGGCACATCGTCATCACGGAGCCGTCGACTCAGGCCCATGAACGCGCGCACGTCGAGATGGGCAGCATGGAGGTTCGCGAGTCGAGGCACGGCACGGTTACGACGACGATCATCGACACCAACGGAGCCGTTCCGATGTTGATTTACATGGGTTTCGCAGACGTTGTCGCGCTCATCGTGGCCACCGTCCTAGCTGCGCCGTTTGCACGCGAGATCGACGGTCACTTGGAGGTTGCGCTGACCAAGCCGATTCCACGGGCCGGCTATGCGATCGGCGTGATCGGAGCCGATGTGGCCGGCATCCTCGCGGCATTGTTTGCGACCCTCATCGTCTTGTACATCTGTGCGCTCTTTTTCGAAGCGCCCAAGATCGATTTCAGCGGGAGCAACGCGCACGCTCTGCCGATGGGCATCGCCATGTCGCTGGCGTGGTATACGCTGCTCGCTGCGGCAACCGCGTGGGCCGGCCGCGGATATGGTGCGGTCCTCGGCTTCGCATGGCCGGTGGTGCTGATTGTCAACGGCCTAGCGAAGGTCGAACCAACCAGCGTTCTCGGAGCGATCGTGCACTATAGCGCCTGGGTGATCGCTCAACTCAATCCACTTTGGCACGCGGATTGGTCTGGGATACATGAATCGAGCGCGTCGAGCGCTCCGGATCTAAGCTTTGGTTTGCGCCTGGCGATCAATGTTTTGCTCTTCGCCGTCTATGCTGCGCTGGCCGTCTGGCGGTGGCAGCGCGTGGAGGCTTAAGCGATGGAAATCCTTGGAACGCACTTCTCACTCTCGCTGGGCTCCTGGCGGCTGCACTTCGTGCTTGCGATCGAAGAAGCCGAAGACCGGCCGGCCGAAACGAGCCGCCCGCCTCACAAGCTGCGGGTCATCCGTGAAGACGAATACGTCCGTTAGCTACAACACGAAGCCGTTGTGGATCGCGGGGCGGACGTATTTGAAGCCGTCTTTGCCGACCGAATAGAGATAGATGTTCGGAATCAGCGGGTCGCCGCTGATGTTGAAACTGAACTGTCCGACCAGTGTCGTGAGCATGCCACCCTCTTGCAGCGATAGGAGCAGCTGCGTGCGCGTCGTCGAGTTGCCGCGCTGCGACGCGGCGATGATGACCTGCGCGGCCGCGTAGCTGTAAGCGGAAAACGCCGTGACCTGCGTGACCTCGCGCTCGAAATCCGTGACCAGCTGAACCGAGGTCGGCATGCGATCGAGCGGCGGCATCGAGGAGGCGACCATCGCTCCGTCGAGCGTTCGCGCGTAGCTCTGAATCGTCTGCATGTTGTAGAAACCGTCGCTCGCGCCGAAATCGCCGGTATAGCCGGCCAGGCGGAGCGCCTCGGCGATCGGTCCGAGTCCGCCAGTCTTTCCGCAGAGAAAGACGTATCCGGGGCTGCGGTCCAGCACGGTGCGCGCTGCTTGCGCCGGATCGGTCTTGTCGGCCGGAAAGAGCAGCACGTCGGCCGGGTGACCGTTGCTCCTGGCCTGCTGCACGAAGCCGCGCGCCACGTCGTAGCCATAGTCGCTGTCGAAGGCGATTGCCAATACCGGCTCGCCGCGCTTCTGAAGAACCGTGTTGGCAAAGAGCCGCCCGGCGGTACTGTCCTTGGTCGGCAGCCGGTAGACGTTGTGATAACCGCGCGCCGTGACGGCGTCGGCCGTGACGGTCGGGACGATCACCGCAAAGTTCTGGTTCGCGTAGCGCGGGAGTGCAGAGAGCGTCATCGGACCGGTGAGATTGCCGATCATCCCGACGACGGTCGAATCCGAACCGGCGACGCTGACGTTGGCAGCGGCTTGCCCGGGATCGTTGCGGTCGTCGTACGTTCTCAAAGCCCAGACGTACGAGATCGGCGCAGTGAAGCGGTTCTGCTCGTCGATCGCGGCTTGAACGCCTTTCACGACTTCCTGACCGTATTTTTGCAGCTCTCCCGAGAGCGTGACGTTGACGCCGATCGAGATTTGCTGCAGGAACTGTCGCGGGTAGGGGTTGATCGGGTAGATCGGCTGCTGACCCGGCGGCACCTGCGCAGGCGCCGCCGTTCCGAGAGCGCCCGCCGCCGCGGCCGCGCCCGCGGCCGCGATGAAGTGCCGGCGCCTCATTGATAGCCGGCGACGGTCGTCGCGAGGAAGAGCACCGAAAACGTCATGTTGGAGATGAAGACTCGCTGGTTGATAAGCGAGACATTGGCGTCGCTGCGGAACAGATACTCTTCATAAAG
>JASHXG010000058.1 GCA_030043675.1 Vulcanimicrobiota bacterium | reverse complement strand
GGAAACGACGGCCGCCGAAACGTGAGAGCCGCCGAGATCGACGCCGATAGCCGTTCGCATGGCCTTGTCTTAGATGCCCGCAGAGGCCGCACCCGCAAGGCGGGGGAATCGAGCAATCGTTATGGAGACTATCGACCTAATCAAGCTACGGAATTATACGCGTGAAACAGGGCAGCCGACGCATCCCGAGCTGCTCGACGTTCGTCCCCTCGAGCACGTCAACCGTATCGAGATCGACGAGGAGCACATCACCATCGAGTTCGACGAAAAGACCGCCCGGTTTTACAACGCGAACGAGATCACTCGTCGCGAGTGGGTGTACAAGTACAACGATGATCCGGCGTTCGTTAAGGCGATCGGACAGGTCATCGAGCTGGCTCGCAAACATCTCAAGGAGATGCCCGACAACGTTGCGTGCCCGCCCGGCTGCGCGGAATGCTGCAGCGGCTACGAGCCGTTCGTCAGCCGCGCGGACGTCCAACGCATCGCCGACCACCTGAAGATGAGCTACGAAGACGTGATGCGTCAATACGTGGTCGAGCGCCGATCGGCGGACGGCTACCACGTCGGGTGGCTTCGCAAGGTGGGCGACGACATCGCCGACCAGTGCGTCTTCCTGATGGGGTCACGCAGCGGCCGCTATTACTGCGGCATCTATCCGGCTCGTCCGCACGACTGCCGCGATTTCACGCCGATCGGCTGTGAGGACGTCGACACCTCACTGCCGCGCAATGCCGCGCACAAGATTGGTCCGCCGTTCCAACCAAAGCGGCGCAGCGGGCGACGCAACGGTAAGCGCCTGTGAGGGAGCGCTTGCGCCGCTTGCTGGCGATCCTCATTTTTAGCGCACAAGTCGTTGCCCCGGCGCTCTATCAAGATCTTCACTGGCGTTTCATCGGACCGCTGCGCGGAGGACGGACCGTTGCGATCGACGGCGTTGCAAGTCAGCCGAATCTTTTCTACATCGGGGCGGTCAACGGCGGAATCTGGAAGAGCGAGAATGCCGGGCGCACTTGGACGCCGATCTTCGATCGCGAACCGACCGGCTCGATCGGCGCGCTCGCGGTCGCGCAGAGCAATCCGCAGATCATCTATGCCGGCAGCGGTGAAGGCCTGCAACGCCCCGATCTAGCGGTCGGAAACGGCGTCTACAAGTCGACCGACGGCGGGAAGACGTGGACGAACATGGGGTTGCGCAACGGGCAGCAAATCGCATCGATCGCGGTGGACCGCAACGATGCCGACCGGCTCTTCGTCGCCGTGCTCGGCCATCCGTACGGACCAAATCAGGAACGCGGCCTCTACCGCTCGACCGATGGCGGCGGGAGCTGGCAGCGCGTGCTCTATGAGAACGAGAACGTCGGCGCGTATGGCGTCGTGATCGATCCGAATGATTCGAAGGTCGTCTACGCCACGTTGTGGGCGGCCCGTCAGGCGCCGTGGGAGATCGGCGGCTCGTTCGAAATACCCGGCAGCGGCATCTTCAAGTCCACCGATGGCGGAAACAGCTGGACGCGCCTGAGCGCCGGGCTGCCGCCGCGCATCGGTCGCAGCGAAGTCGCGGTTGCGCCGAGCAATTCGGCGATCGTCTACGTTTATGCCGACGTCGAGTCCAAAGGCGACGACGCTGGTGCGCTCTATCGGAGCGACGACGCCGGCGCGCATTTCATCCGCGTCAACGACGCGGCCGAGATCGCGCAGCGCGGCGACGACCTCGTCTCATTGGCCGTGGATCCGCGCGATCCAAACACCGTCTACTTGACGAACACCTCGACCTACCGGTCGACCGACGGCGGCAAGACAATGGTCGCGATCAAAGGCGCGCCCGGCGGCGACGATTATCATACGGTCTGGATCAATCCCAACGATCCCAAGATCGTCGCGCTGGCCAGCGATCAAGGCGCGACGATCTCGGTGGACGGCGGCGCGACGTGGAGCTCGTGGTACAACCAGCCGACGGCGCAAATGTATCATGCTAATGCCGACAACCGGTTTCCGTATTGGGTCTGCGGCGGCCAGCAGGAGAGCGGTTCGGCCTGCGTCGCCAGCCGCGGCAACTGGGGACTGGTCACCGAACGGGATTGGCATACGGCCGGGGCCGAGGAGTATGGATATGTCGTGCCCGATCCGCTGCACCCGGGCATCTTCTTCGGGGGAAAGGTCCAGAAGTTCGACGAGCGCACCACGCAAACGCAGGAAGTGTCGCCGATCGCGCTCCCCTCGAAACAGTTCCGCACCGTGCGCACCGAGCCGCTGGCATTCGATCATTTCGACCGCCATCGTCTCTACTTCGGTTCGAACGTCGTCTTCGCTACCGAGAACGGCGGACAGAGCTGGCACGCCCTCAGTCCCGATCTCACGCGCGCCCACCCGGGCGTTCCTCCGGTGCTCGGCGCGTTCGAGGGCGACGACCCGCAGGCCGGAGCGCACCGCGGCGTCGTCTACGCGCTGGCTCCATCGTACGTCCGGCGCGGAACGATCTGGGCCGGCACGGACGACGGCCTGGTTTGGAT
>JASHXG010000057.1 GCA_030043675.1 Vulcanimicrobiota bacterium | reverse complement strand
AAGAGGTCGATCTTACCGAGCCGCGGCGCGCGCTCGAAGAAGCCGGCGCGATCGTGACGATCGTAGGGATCGACGAGCGCGGGCGCCAGCGAATCCGCGGTAAGCGCGGACTCGACGACGGACAGAACATCCGTGCCGAGGAGCTCGTCGCCGACTGCACGGCCGAAGACTTCGACGCCTTGTTGATTCCCGGCGGGGTCTCGCCCGACCGCATCCGGACCGACCGCGAGGTCCAACGCTTCGTGCGCGAGTTCGATACGCTCAAAAAGCCGATGTTCTCGATCGGTCACGGCGCGCAGGTTTTGATCTCGGCGCAGCTCGTGCGCGGCCGACAAGTGACCGGCGTGCATTCGATCGCGGACGACATCCGCAACGCCGGCGGGCTCTACCGTGACCAGCCCACCGTCGCCGACTCGAACTGGGTCTCGACGCGCGGCGGCGACGATTTGTCGCAGTTCGATCGCGCGATGCTCGAAAAGCTCGCTACGTCCGTTCCGATTCAGCCCGTAATCTAGGGTCGGCTCCCTAGACGGGGTCGTAACGCGCCAGAGCCTCGCCGTACTGTCGCAGCGCCGAGAACGAAACGACGGCGCAGAACGCCAGCTCGCCGGGTATCGAGCCCGCGACGATCGCCAGAACGTACGCGCACGCGCCGGCCGAGCCGGCCAAGACGACATACAGCGCGCGAGACGGACCGGTTCGAATCGTTGCGGAGAGGGCGACGAGCGTGGTCGCCACTGCGGCTGCCGTTGCAGCTACGAACGTGACGCCGGCGTCGCCGGCACCAGCCAGAAGGCGCGCCGCGCTGTAACCGCAGATCGCCAACACCGCGGCGACGCAAGGAACGAGCGCCTTAGCGCGCGCTAGCTCGCGACCGAAGAGCGGCGCGCTCTGCTCGCAGCGATCGAGGTGCGGATAGCGACCGGGATCTTGCGCGAGCGCCATCACGATACCGAACAACGAACAGAGAAAAATCAGGCCGGCGGCGCCGCGCGGCTGCGCGAAGCCGAGCACCAGCGCAGCGGCGCAAGCGTACAGAATCGTTCGCCGCTCGGCGCGCAAGCGCGCTTTCAGGATCGCGGCCAACGCGCGCGGCGTCATCGGGCGCCGCCGGCCGAGATCGCGGCCGCCGACGGCGAAAAGGCGCGTGCCGCGGCGGCGCCGGCGTGCGTCGAGAAGAGTGCGCGCTTTCCCACCGCCGCGAGAATTCGCGAAGCGTACGCCGGCGGCGGGCGATCGAGGACCACCAGCTTTGGGCGGGCGATAAGGGCTCCGACCAATGGGTACGCAAAGGCTTCGTGGACGTCGTCGAGCTTGCGCAGCAGAAGGCTTGCGACGGTCTGTGCGTAGATCGGCTCGACGTTCCAAAGCGCTGCGCGGTAGGCGATGTAGCGCGCGAAGTCCGAGCTGCTCAACGGGAGCGGCTCGTACGGGACGAAGGCGGCGATCCGCTTGCAGTGCACGGATTGCACGCGCGGATCGTATTCATCGATCAGCACGCTGCCGCTCGTAGCCTTGACGATCCCGGCCGCCAGCAGCGCGACGATGCCGGCTTCGCGCGCGGAGCTCAAGACGAGCGCGGTTTGCTCGCCCGGCCCGACGTCGAGTGTAACCGGACCGGCCTCGACGCCGCCGGCCGAGAAGGCCGCATTTCGCATCCGCAAGAGCGCCATCGCGGCAGTAGCATTCGGCACGCTCGGCCAACTCCACTACACGTGTTGTCCAACTCGCAAGTGGCGCAGAAGCTTCTCGAGATCCGTACGCTGATGGAGATGGCCGGGGAGTCCTTCTACAAATATATGGCGTACGAAAAAGCGGCGGCGTCGGTGGAAAACGCACCGCCGCTCGCCGACTTGGTGGCGCTGGGCGAGCATGTCAAGCTTCCGGGCGTCGGCAAGTCGATCGGTACCGCGATCGAGCAGCTCGTAAACACCGGGAACTCCGATGCGCTCGACGAGCTCTACCGACGGTTCCCGCCGACGTTACTGGAGGTCCTGGGCGTCAGCGGCATCGGAACGAAGACGGCCGCGATGCTCTTTACCGAGTATGGTGTTGCGTCGCTCGCCGATCTCGAGGCCGCAATCGCCGCCGGCACGCTCGCGGGCGTGCCGCGCCTGGGCAGCAAGACGATCGAGAACTGGAAACGCGGGATCCTTGCATACAAGGGCCGGCAGCGGCGCACGCCGTTACCGCAGGCACTCGCGATTGCGCGCGATGCGATGACGTACGTGCAGGAGGGACCGCCGCTGGAGCGCTTGACGTTCGCCGGCAGCCTGCGCCGGCAAGAGGTGACGGTCGGCGACGTCGATCTCGTCTGTACGTCGCACCGTGCGGCCGACGTCGTCGCGCACTTCGCCGGTTGGGAGCGCGCTGAGGCGGTATTGGCCGAGGGCCCGACCAAGGCGAGCATCTGGCTGCCGGGCGGTTTGCAGATCGACTTGCGCGTTCTGCCCGATCATCTTTACGGCAATCTGCTCCAGCACTTCACCGGCTCGCGCGAGCACAACATCAAGCTGCGCGAGTATGCGGTGCGCCGCAGCCTGCGCGTCAGCGAGAACGGCATCTTGAATCTCGAGAACGGCGAGGTAACCACTTGCGCCGAAGAGGCCGGTGTTTACGCGGCGCTCGGGATGCAATACATTCCGCCCGAGCTGCGCAGCGGCCTCGATGAGATTGAGTCGGCGCTGGCGGGCAGCATTCCGGCCTTGATCGAATCGGCCGACATACGCGGTGATTTCCACATGCACACGACCTGGAGCGATGGTGACGACACGCTCGAAGCAATGATTGCGGCTGCCGCGGCGCGCGGCTATGAATATCACGCGATCAGCGACCATGCGCGATCGCGCGGCCTGCGCCAGGCGATGGATCCGGTCACGCTGCGCCGGCAACGCAGTGAGTTCGCGACGCTCGACGCGCGCTACGGGATACGCACGCTCTCGGCCAGCGAGGTCGACATCCTTCCCGACGGGTCCCTCGCCCTCGATGAGACGGGCCTGGCCGAGCTCGACATCGTCATCGGCTCGGTGCACACCGCGGTTCATCAGTCGCGCGACGAGATGACGCGCCGTCTGATCCGCGCGTGCGAGAACCCCTATCTGACGATCGTCGGGCATCCGACCGGACGGCGCTTAGATGCTTCGACAGGCTCAGCACAAGTTGACGGTTATGAGTTCGACTGCGATGCGGTCTTCGCCGCAGCGGCGCGCACCGGCACTGCGCTCGAGATCGATGGCCAAGCGGTGCGGCTCGACCTGCCGGCTCCCTTGGCGCACCGCGCGAAGAGCTTTGGCGTAACCTTCGCGCTCGATAGCGATGCGCACCGAATCGGCGACCTGAGCGCCATCGAGCTCGCGGTGGGCCAGGCCCGCCGCGCCGGCCTCACGACGAGCGACATCCTCAACGCGCAACCGTTGGCCGACGTCTTGGCCTTCGTCGCCCGCAAACGCAACGCCGCGTGATCAGGACGCTCACCTGCGTCGCGCCCGGCGGCGCGGCGACCGGCGCGCGGTACTGCGGAGACGCAGACGCGACGCTGATCTTCGTCCATGGCGTCGGTTCGACTGCTGCCATCTGGGATGCGCAGCTCGAAACGTTCTGCGATCGGGTTCGCTGCGCGGCGATCGAGCTGCGCGGCAACGGCGCGCTGCCGGATCCCGATCCGGCGTTGATTACGCGCGCCGGCTTCGCCGACGACGTGTTAACGGTCGCCGACGCTTTGGACGCGGAGCGTTTCGTCCTCGTCGGCTGCAGCCTGGGCGGTGTCGTTGCGTTCGAATTATGGAAGCGAGTCCCGGAGCGCTTCGACGCCATGGTGATTCTTGGAAGCTTCGCGCGTTATCCTAACGCGGGGCCGTATGCCGACAGCATCGCCGCCGCGGTACGCGCGGCCGGCGATATGCGAACGTTCGCGCAGCAGCGCGCCGGTAAGCTGGGTCTGCCTCCCGCGCGCTTGAGCGAGACAATCGAGCAGATGGCCTGCAAGTCGCCGGCAAGCTATCTCGCGGCGACGCAAGCAACTTGGACCGGCGATTATCGCGACGTGCTGCGCACGATCGCGGTCCCGGTTCTCGTTGCGTACGGCGAGAACGACTCGATCGCGCCGCGTGCACTCTCCGAAGAGATCGCTGCGGGCATCCCCGGTGCGCGGCTGGCTGCGATCGAGAATGCCGGTCACGTCGCCAACGCCGACAATCCCCCAGCCTTCAACGCGCTGCTGCGCGATTTCCTGAAGAGAAACTAACCTCGAGTACGGCGCGATCGTTCATAAAGCCGCGATGCGCTCCGGTGCGCTGTAGACGTTGGCACGCTGGCCGCGCAAGAAGCCGACGAGCGTAATGTTAAACTCGCGGGCGAGATCGATCGCCAGACTGCTCGGAGCGGAGACCGAACAGACGATTGGGATGCGTGCCATCGCGCTCTTCTGTACGATCTCGTAGCTCGTGCGGCCGCTGACCATCAGGATCGAGCGAGCGAAGGGAAGGCGCCCGCCGAGCAGGCCCCAGCCGACGAGTTTGTCGACGGCGTTGTGGCGGCCCACATCCTCGCGCACCGCGACGGCCTCGCCGCGCTCGTTGACGAGCGCGCAGGCGTGCAGGCCGCCGGTCGAAGCAAAGACGCGCTGCGCCGAGCGCATGCCCTCGGGCAACGCGTAGAGCAGCTCTCTCGAAACGCGTACGTCGTCGTCGATCGGAGTAACGCCGAGGTCACGCAGCGAGTCGAGCTGAGCGCGCCCGCAGACGCCGCACGAGCTGCTCATGGTGAAGTGGCGCTCGAAGCGCTCGAGATCTGGTAGCGCCGACCCGAGGCGCAGCTCGACGTTGACGATATTGTAGCGCTGATCCGGATCGATGGCCGGATCGAGGCAGTAGCTGACGCCGGCGATCTCGTCGCGGCCGCGCACGATGGCCTCGCTGTATGCAAAGCCTGCTGCCAGCTCGAAGTCGTTGCCGGGTGTGCGCATCGTTACGGCCAGCGTTCGCGTCGTTCCGTTGGAAACCAGACGCAGCTCCAGCGGCTCCTCGGTGACGACGTGATCGGCTTTGCGCGACTGCCGCGCGCCATCGAGGGCGGTTAGCTCGACCTCAACCGTTCGCCCCGGACGCAACGTTTCCATCACACGTCGTCGGGGCGGTTTTGGACGTAGCTGAAGCCGAAGCGGCCTTTGACGCAGAGATGACCGCTGGTGACGTCGTTCTCGATCGGCGATGTGACCTTCACGATCGAGTTGTCCTGCACGTGGAGCGTGAGCGTGCAACCTACCCCGCAGTACGAGCAGATCGTCTCCGTCGCGGTTTGCTCGGCTTCGTTCCACTGACCGCGTGCGCGCAGCTCGTGCTCGGATGAGAACATCAGCGCGCCGGTTGGGCAGACGCCGATGCAATTGCCGCAGTAGACGCAGGCCGAGTCGGGCAGCGGCACGTCGTACTCGGTCGAGATGTGTGCCTCGAAGCCGCGGCCGGCGACGGCGATCGCAAACGTGTTCTGCGCATCGACACCGCAGGCTTCGACGCACTTGTAGCAGAGGATGCACTTGCTGTAGTCGCGCACGTAGAGCTGGTTGTCGATCTTGACCGGCTGCTCTACGGTGGCGGCCGAGCCGTCCGATTCGGCGTAGCGTGCCGGATCGGCTCCGTAACGCTCGCAGAAACGCTGCGCGTCCGGCGCAGTCGAGAGATCGACCGAAGACGCTAAGAACTCGAGCACCATCTTGCGGCTGTGACGCACGCGTTCGGAATCGGTATGGATCACCATTCCGGGCTCGACTCTGCGCGCGCAGGCCGGTACGAGCACGCGCGACCCTTCCAGCTCGACCACGCAAACGCGACAGGCATTCACCGGCGTCAGCGATTGCAGGAAACAGAGCGTGGGGGTTTCGACACCCAGCGACTTGCACGCATCGAGGATCGTTGAACCTTCGGGGATCCGCGCCGCGGTGCCGTCGATCGTGATCTCGACTTGCGCTTTCGGCGGCTGCGCGGGAGCTTGCGGAATCGGTCCGCGGATCATTGCTGCGCCTCGGATGTAAAGAGGTCGAGATTCTTGCGCGCGGAGTCGATCACGTTGGCGGCGGTCTGACCGAGTCCACAGATCGACGCGTCGCGCATCGCGCGGCCGATCTCATCGAGCAGCAGGACGTCCCCTTTGCGCCCGGCGCTCGTGCCGTCCGACGCGAGCCGGTGCAGCGCCTCCTCTTGACGCACCGTTCCTACGCGGCAGGGGACGCACTGCCCGCATGACTCGTCGCGGAAAAACTGCGCGATGCGACGCAAGATCGCCGGAAGATCGACGCGCTCGCTGAAGAGCATCACCACGCCCGAGCCGAGCGTCGCACCGGCGGCTCGCGCGTCTTCGAAGGTTAGTGGCATCGTCAGCGCGCCGGGCGGAACGAAGGCGCCGGCCGCGCCGCCGAGCAAGATCGCTTGCAGCCGCTCTTGGCCGCGGACGCCGCCCGCCATCTCGATCAACGCGCCCAGCGTCGTTCCGTGCGGGACCTCGTACAGCCCGGGGTGCGCAATCGCGCCCGAGAGGCAGAACAGGCGCGTGCCGGTCGAGTCGGGCGTCCCGATGCGTGCGTACGCCGCGCCTCCTTCGAGCAGAATGAGGGGAATGTTCGCCAGCGTTTCGACGTTGTTGATCTGCGTCGGCTTGCCGAAGAGCCCGGCCTGCACCGGAAATGGCGGCTTGCTGCGCGGTTCCCCGCGTTTGCCTTCAATCGAGTTGAAGAGCGCCGTCTCCTCCCCGCAGATGTACGCGCCGGCCCCGCGCCGGACTTCGATATCGAATCGGAAGCCTCGGCTCATGATGTCGTTGCCGAGGAACCCATGCCTGCGCGCCTGCGCGACCGCATGACCGATGCGATGCGCGGCCAGCGGATACTCACCGCGTATATAAATGAAGCCTCGCTCGCAGCCGACGGCGTAGGCGGCGATCGTCATCGCCTCCACGATCGCGTAGGGATCGTATTCCATCAGAATCCGATCTTTGAAGGTCCCCGGCTCCGACTCGTCGGCGTTGCAGATCAGGTAGTGCGGACGCTCCGGCGCCCGCGCGACGGCATCCATCTTACGGCCGGTCGGGAAGGCGGCGCCGCCGCGGCCCAAGAGCTTCGAGGCGGTGATCTCGGCGATGATGCGCCCCGGGCCCAGCTCGAAGGCTTCACGCAGGGCGCTGTAGCCATCGTGCGCGCGATACGCGTCGATGCTTTCGGGATCAACCTTTCCGACACGGCGCAGCAGCCGAAGCTCGCTCCCGCCGATCCGTGGGACTGCACCCGCGCCGTTCGAAGTGCCGGTCATGGCGCGGGCGAGATCTTCGGCATCGACCGGAGCGAGCTGTACCATCGCGTGCTGCGCACCGGCCGTTGCAAGGAGCGCCGCCGGGGCGCGGTCGCAGAGACCCAGACACGGCGTGCGAAGCCAGGTTGCGGCTGCGTCGGGGCCGCTTTCGCCGGCCGGCCCAAACGTCGACGCGAGCGCCGAGCAGAGCGCTTGCGCACCGGCATCGATGCAGGCGATGTCGTCGCAGACGTGGAGCACGCGCGGCGGCCGCGGGGTGGTCGAAAAGAGCGCGTAGAACGTCGCGACGCCGTAGGCCTCGGCCGGCGCGACATCGAGCCGCCGGCTCACATAGTTGAGCGCGCCGGCGCTGATCCAGCCGATACGGTCGGCCAGCGCGTGCAGTACCGGGAGTAAGAGATGACGCTGGCGTCGTGCGGCCGCGCCCGAGACGCCGTTGCGCGCGGGACCGAGGAGGCCGTCGACCGCAGCCCGTTCATCATCGGTTGCGACGTCCGCAGTATAGTGAAGATCCATGAACGGCTAGGAACCTAAACCGCCGCGGTCTCGATCCGTACCGCGCAGGCTTTGAACTCGGCCGTCCCCGACTTTGGATCGGTTACGTCGATCGTCAGCAGATTGGTCGCGATGTCATCGTTGAAGTGGAAGGTCGTGAAAACCAATCCCGGCCGCAGCCCGGGATCGATGCGCGCGGGAATGACGATCGAGCCGCGCCGCGAGCTGACGCGTACCCGTTCGCCTTCGCGCACGCCGTAGCGTTGCGCATCCTCGGGCGAAATATCGAGCGTCTCGCCTCGGCGCAGCGGCGAGGTGTAGCCGCCGCTTTGCACGCCGGTGTTGAAGGAGTCCAGCCGCCGGCCGGTCGTCAGCCGTATCGGATATGCATCATCGAGCGCCTCGACCGGCGGCTCGTGCTCGACGCACGCAAACGCTGCGCGTTCGCCCGGCACCGGATCCTCCCAGAGGCGCGCGTGCAAGAACTTTTCGCCGGGATGCTCTTCGTCATAGCAGGGCCACTGAATGCCACCCAGCTCGTCGAGGCGCTCGTAGCTCATGCCGGCGTGCCAAGGCGAGAGCGAGCGGCACTCGTCCCACGCCTCTTGCGCAGTGTACTCAGGCCAGTCGTGGCCGAGGCGACGCGCGAGTGCGACCATGATCGCGATGTCGTCACGCGCGTCGCCCGGCGGATCGAGCGCCTTGCGGCAGCGCTGAACGCGTCGCTCGCTGCTGGTGACCGTTCCGTCGGATTCGCACCAGGTTGCCGACGCCGGAAAGACGACTTCGGCCAGCTCGCCGGTCTTGGTCAAGAAGATGTCCTGCACGATCAGATGCTTGAGACTGCGCAGGAGCTCCATCGCATGCTCCTGGTCGGCTTCCGATTGGGCGGGATTCTCGCCGATGATGTAAAGCGTGTCGAGCTCGCCACGCTCCACGGCATGGAATATATCGGTGAGGTTCCAGCCCGCCTTACGCGGCAACGTCGCGTTCCAGGCGCGCTCGAACTTAGCGATGCTGGCCGGGTCTTCCACGTCTTGCCCGCCCGGAAACTTGTTGGGAATCGCTCCCATGTCGCCGCCCCCTTGCACGTTGTTTTGGCCGCGCAGCGGACAGACTCCCGAGCCATAGCGCCCCACGTGGCCGCAAAGCAGCGCAAGGTTGATGAGCGCGCGGACGTTGTCGACCGCGTTGTGATGCTCGGTAATGCCGAGCGTCCAGCAGAGCTGAGCCCGTTCGGCACGTGCGAATGCATGCGCGAGCTCGCGGATGAGCGCCGCCGGCACGCCGCTCGTTTTCTCGGCATGCTCGAGGGTGTACGGCTCGACCGTCGCGCGATACTCCTCGAAGCCGCTGGTGGCGCGTGCGATGAAATCGCGATCTTCGAGGCCGGCGTGCAGGATCTCACGTCCGAGGGCGTTGGCGAGCGCAACGTCGGAGCCGACGTCGAGGGAGAGCCAGCCGTCGGCCCATTGCGCGCTCGAGGTCCGGCGCGGATCGACGACGTAGAGCTTGGCGCCGTTGTGAATGCCGCGCAAGACATGATGAAAGTAGATCGGATGCGTCTCACGTGCATTCGATCCCCAGAGGACGATCAGGTCGGTGTGCTCGGCCTCCTCGTAGGAGCTCGTGCCGCCGCCTGCGCCGAACACCGCCGTCAGACCGACGACGCTGGGAGCGTGTCAAGTTCGATTGCAGCTGTCGATGTTGTTGCTGCCGATGATCGAGCGAGCGAACTTCTGCGCGATATAGTTCATTTCGTTCGTCGACTTCGAACAGCTGAACATCCCGTAGGTGCGCTCACCGCCGCGATCGCGGGCGTCGCGCAGACCGGCTGCAGCGCGGTCAAGCGCTTCATCCCAGGTCGCGCGGCGCAAGCGCCCGCCGTCTCGTACCAACGGGTGCGTCAACCGAAGATAGGGCTTACTCACAAGCTATAATTGTAACCCCCGCAGCAGCCGACCCGCCATCGGCCTAGGTGATGATCGCGCCGTGGCCGCCCGGCTTGGGGGGTTAGGTGCCAATAGCTCGAATACGCCGCTTAACGGGGGGATTCGATTCGATGAGCTCGACGATTTCACGTCAGGATTTCCTCAAGGTAGCCGGTATCGGCATCGGGGCGGTCGGCCTCTCGGAGCTCGGCTTCGACGTCGCGCAGGCCACCATGGTGCAGCAGCAGCTCCACATCGCAGGCGCCACCGAGAGTCATTCGGTCTGTCCGTATTGCGCGGTCGGATGCTCGCTGATCGCGTACACGCGCGCGCAGGCCGACGGCTCGGTGCAGCTCCTGCAGATCGAAGGCGATCCGGACAGCCCCATCAACGAAGGCCGCCTCTGTCCAAAAGGCGCGACCGCGATGCAGCTCGCGGTCTCCAAGCGCCGCGTCGGCCA
>JASHXG010000056.1 GCA_030043675.1 Vulcanimicrobiota bacterium | reverse complement strand
AGGCCGCGGCGGTCGTAATTGGACTTACCGAGCCGGTTCGCTGCGCGTTGATCTGCACCAACGCCAGCAACGCGGCCATGATGATAATGCTAATGAGCACGAAGATTCGGCGCTCGTCCCGGTAGATGAAAATGTTCTATAACTCCAATGTGTTTACGTCGCCCGGAGGTCCCACGCGCTCGGAGTTCGCCGTCGGAAGCACGAATCCCAACCGCCGCAGCGTGCGAATGAAGCGCCCTAGCGGGAAGCCCATGACGGTGTAAAAGTCGCCGGCAATCGACTCGACCAAGGCCGCCGCGCGGCCCTGGATGCCGTACGCGCCGGCTTTGTCGAGCGGCTCGCCGCTGGCCGCGTACGTCGCGATCTCCTCTTCGCGCAGGCGATAGAAGCGCACGCGGGTCGTCGCGCGTTCCTCGATCCAGTCCGAGCGACCCGGAATAGCGAGCGCGAATGCGGTGTGCACGCGGTGCTCGCGCCCCGAAAGGCGGTGCAACATCGCGACCGCCTCGGCGGTGTCGCGCGGTTTCCCGAGGGCTTCGCCGGCGAGGTCGACGACGGTATCGGCGGCGACCCAGGGCGCGTCGATCGGCCCGGTCGCGCCGTCCAGGGCCGCGCCGAGCTTGGAGCGGGCGTGATGGCTGGCGAGTTGTTCGGGCGTCAGCGAGGCCGAGGGTCGCTCCTCGTAACCGCTGGGCGCCACCTCGACCATCAGGCCGAGGGAGCGCAGCAGCTCCAAGCGCCGGGGTGAGGCGCTCGCGAGGATGATCCGAGTCAGCGGCGGCTGGGCGTCCATCGGCGTTGCTTTCGAAGGCGGCCCGCTCTCTCCGGTACCCTTGCGCGAGAGACTCCTCGGGTGACCCGTCGCGTCGTGGTATGCTACGATGGCCTTTGTATCATGTCATACCAAGTGATCAAGCGCTTTGGACGGCGTGCCTATCTCTACGAGGTGACGAGCTTCCGCGATCCGGCCAGCGGTAAGAGCAAGGGCCGCTGGACCTATCGCGGCCGCCACCTCGAGCCGGTCGATGCGCGGGAGCAGGCGCCCACTCCGACGCGCGAGCGCCTGCTCGACGCGCTCGCGCAGCTGCTGGCCTCGACCTCGTATGCCGAGACGACCGTCGGTGCGATCGCGCGTTGCGCGGGCGTGACCAGCGCGACGTTCTACCGCCACTTTCACGACAAGCGCGCGCTGCTCTTCGCGTTGGTCGAGCGAACGCGCGAGCAGCTCTACCCGGCCGCAGCGCTCCAGGCGGGGGGCGATGCTCCAACCGAGCGCGCTCGGCTGAAGATGTTTATCCGAAGCGTGACCACGCATGCAGCCATACGCGACGGCGTCGCGCGCGCGATCTACGAGATGCAGTTCAAGGATCACGCAATCGACGCGTTCTGGCGGCGATTCAATGTCGAGCGCGCGCGCATCTTCGGCGCATACGTCGCGCACCTGAACGCGCATCGCATCGGTTACGGCGACGATCCGCAAACGATGGCGGCGCTGCTTACCATGCTCGCCGAAGGTGTTCGGCAGGTAGTCGCATTGCGCCGCGAAGGACTCTCCGAAGCGGAGATCGAGCTCTTAGGCGACATTCTCGGAAGGATTCTGATCAAGTGAACAAACGCGTTGCCGTGACCGTACTCGTGGTTGCGCTGCTTGCGGTCGGCGGCTACTTCGTGTGGCGCGAGTTCTTCGCCGTCAGCACACCGAAGAACGTCATCTTCCTATCGGGACGGATCGAAGGCGACGATTCCGCGATCGCCTCCAAGCAGCCCGGCCGCATCTTGACGGTCAACTATCGTGAAGGCGACCCGGTGCGCAAAGGGGATGTGATTGCGACGCTCGACAATGCGCAGGCGAGGGCGGTGGTCGCCGAGGCCCGCGCGCGCGTGCTGGTCGCGATGCGCACGACCGGAGTGATGTCGGCGCAGCTGCGCCAGGCGCAACTCGCGACCGGACAGGCACAGGGGGCCGTGAGCGGCACGACGGCGCAGGCCCAATCACAAGTCCAGGCAGCGCAAGCGCAGCTCGCGCGCGCCAAGTCCGCCTCTGCGCTCGCTAACGACGACGAACGGCGCGCGGTCAGCCTCTACCAGACGGGTGACGTCGCCCAGGCACAGCGCGACCAGGCCGTATCGTCGGCGGAGCAGGCGTCGCAAGCGGTCGAGGCCGCGCAGCAACAGGTCGGAGCGGCCGAAGGTGCCCTCACCGCCGCGCGAGCCAACTACGCGGAGCCGCCGATGCGGCGCGAACAGGAGGCCGCCGTGGCCGCGCAGCTCGATACCCAAGACGCTGCCGTGCACGCCGCGATGGCACAACTCCAACAAGCACAAGCCACCGAACACGACCTTACCGTCACCGCTCCGTTCAACGGTACGGTGATGGTGCGCTCGGCCGAGCCGGGCGAAGTGCTCCCCGCCGGCACGCCGATCGTCACGCTCTTGAACCTCGACAAGGTCTATCTGCGCGCATTCGTGCCCGAGGATCAAATCGGGCGCGTCGTGCTCGGCCAGCCGGCTCGCGTCTTCCTCGACTCCGATCCAAGCCATCCGCTCGACGCCTACGTCCTGCGCATCGATCCGCAAGCGATGTTCACGCCCGAAAACACCTACTTCCGCAACGATCGCGTGAAGGAAGTCTTCGGCGTGAAGCTGGCGCTGCGCTCGGGATTCGGTCAAGCCAAACCCGGCATGCCTGCGGACGGCGAGATCCTGACTTCCGGCCAATGGCCGAAGTAGCCGTACGCGTCGATCGTCTCACCAAGCACTACGGCAATCTCGAAGCGGTTCGCGGCATCAGCTTCGAGGTCGCTAAAGGCGAAATTTTCGGATTCATCGGTCCCGATGGCGCGGGCAAGACGACGACCTTTGAAATCCTCGCCGGCGTCATGCGCGCCACCAGCGGTGAGATCGACGTGCTGGGCAAACCGGCCCGCGAAGCGCGCGCTCAGACCGGGTACCTGACGCAGAGCTTTACGCTCTATCCCGATCTCACGGTGATGGAGAACATTCGCTATGTCGGCGATCTTCGCTTGACGCCCAGGCAAGTCGTGACGTCGCGCGCGCGGCACTACCTCGCGGCGTTCGGCATGGATCCCTTCGAAGAACGCCTTGCCAGTCAGCTCAGCGGCGGCATGCAGAAGAAGCTGGCACTGGTCTGCGCTCTCGTTTCCGAACCGGCGGTGCTGCTCTTGGACGAGCCGACCACGGGCGTCGATCCGGTTTCGCGCCGCGAGTTTTGGGATTCGCTCGCGCAACTCTCGAGCGAGGGGTTGACGATCCTCGTCGCGACGCCGTATCTGGACGAAGCCGAGCGCTGCAATCGGGTGGCCCTCATGCACCTGGGCCAAATCGCGCAGCTCGACACCCCGAGCGCGCTGCGCAACTCAATTCACGCGCAACGCCTCGAGGTGCGGGTAGCCGATCTCCGGCGCGCGCAGCTGGCTACGCCGGCGCTCGCCGCAATCGGGGGGGTGCTGGACGTTCAGCGATTCGGCGATCACCTCGACGTGCTGGCCGCGGACTCGGCGGTCGAGCCGGTAACGGCCGCCGTCGAAAGCGTGTTGGACGCCGCCAATCTCCAACACGCACGCATCCGTCCGGATGAGCCGTCACTCGAAAACGTCTTCGTAGCATCGATTCGCGAAGCGAACCCACAAGGCGAAGCGGAGTTTCCGTTCGTCAAGCCCAGGCGCGCGACGCTCGGTTCCACGGCGATCGCCGCGGAGCGATTGTTCAAACGGTTCGGCACGTTCGTCGCGGTGAACGACTTGAGCCTGGATATCCGCTTCGGTGAGATTTACGGCCTGCTGGGCGCCAACGGTGCCGGTAAGACGACTACGGTCCGTATGCTGTGCGGCCTCCTCGAACCGAGCTCCGGGGTGGTTACCCTCGCCGGCGAGCGCGGTAACGTGCGCTCAGAGTCGATCCGGCGTCGCGTCGGCTACATGTCGCAAAAGTTCTCCCTCTACGACGTCCTCACCGTCATCGAGAACCTGGAGTTCTTTGCAGGCGTCTACGAGATTCCGGTCGAGCGGCGTCACACGACTATCCAATGGGTCCTCGACTTCTCGGGTCTGCGCGGCCGCGAACATACGATTACGGGAAGCCTCCCCGGCGGGTGGAAGCAGCGGGTCGCGTTCGGTTCGGCCATCATGCACGAACCCGATGTGCTCTTTCTCGACGAACCGACCTCGGGCGTCGATCCGATCGCGCGCCGCGCCTTTTGGGGGTTGATCAACCAGCTGGCCGATCGCGGCACCGCCGTGCTGGTGACGACGCACTACCTCGAAGAGGCCGAACAGTGCAACCGCGTGGGCTTCGTCTCGGCCGGCAGGCTCATCGCCGAGGGAACGCCGACGCAAGTGAAGGAGTCGCAGACAGGCCACCTCATCGAGTGCCGCGTCGACGACGTGTCGCGCGCGATGCGCGCCCTCTCTGCCGATGCGCAACCGTGGCGCGTTTCGGTCTTCGGCGACCGTTTGCACGTGGTGAGCGACGCCGACACCGACGTCGCCATCGCGCAGACCCGCGCCGCGCTCGAAGCGGCCGGCGTGCGCGTCTTCGAGGTGCGCGAGGCGCACTTTTCGCTGGAAGACGTCTTCATCGGCGCGGTCCAACGCGCGGAGCGTGCCACGGAGAGCGCCGCGTAGTGCGCCGCCTCCTCGCGCAAGTCCGCAAGGAGCTCACCCAAATTATTCGCGACCGGATCGCGCTGACGCTGGCATTGGCATTGCCGGCGATTCTGCTGCTCTTGATGGGAACCGCGATCTCGCTCACCGTTAACGACCTGCCGATCGTCGTTCAGAATCTCGACGGCTCACCGGCCTCGCTGCGGCTGCTGGACGCTTTTCGCGCTTCGCTGAGCTTCAAAATCGCCGACTGGCCGGTTCAAAAAGATCCCAGCCTCGCCATCGGACGGAACGGCATCCGCGCCGCCCTGATCATTCCGCCGACGCTAGGACGCGATCTCGCGCGCCGTCGCGAGGCCGATGTGCAAATGATCGTCGACGGCGCCGACGCCAACACCGCCAAGCTCGTAAGCGGGTACGCGCAGCAGGTCATCGGGGAGTACAATCGCACGCTCGGACCGCAGTCGGGCGTCGTGGTCATCGACCCGCAGGTTCGGCTGTGGTTCAATCCCGGTCGCGATTCGAAGAAGTTCTACGGGCCCGGCGTCTTCGTCTTGGCGTTGTCAATCTTTCCGACGTTGCTCGCGGCATTGGCGCTAGCTCGAGAGGGCGAGCAGAAAACGATCTTGCAGGTCTACGTTTCGAGCATCTCCGCGCACGAGTATCTGCTCGGCAAGATTCTCGCGATCATGCTCGTCTTCGGACTCGAAACCGCGATCATGAGCGTCTTGCTGTTCACCTACTTCGGGTTGAGCTTGGCCGGAGATCCGACGCCGCTGCTGGTCGGCTCGGTGCTCTATGCGTTTTGCGTCGCCTCGTTCGGCACGCTGATCGGCGTCGCGATTCCCAACCAGCTGGGCGCGATCGCGGCGGTGGCGCTGGGTGGTTTCCTGCTGGTCTTCATCATGTCGGGGTTGCTCTTTCCGATCGAAAACATTCCGATTCAGCTGCGCTGGATCACGAACTTCGTTTGGGGCCGGTACTACATCGAGATCGCTCGCGACGCGTTCTTGCAGGGCGGCGGCTGGCCGGCTACCTGGTACAAGGCGGGCATCATCGCCTTGATCGGCAGCGTCTTTTACTTCTCCGCGTGGCGCATCATGCGCCCGATGCAGCTGGCGGACTAGCGGGGAGCCGAGTATGCCACGGCTGTTCGCCCTGCTCCTCAAAGAGTTCCGCCAGATGCGTCACGACCGGCGCATCGTCTTCATCGCGATCATCGCTCCGTTCATCCAGCTGGTCGTCTTCGGGTACGTGCTCAGCGCCGACGTCAAAAATCTTCCACTCGGTGTGGTGGACGAGAGCCGTACGTCGCAGAGCCGCGATCTGATTGAGGTGATGACGCAAAGCGAGAGCTTCCGCCTGGCGGGCATGTACGGTTCGACGCGCGAGTTGGGGGATGCGATCAGCCGGGGCAAGATCGACGCCGGCCTGGTCATCCCGTACGACTACGCGCGCAATATCGTGCTCCGCAAAACTACGCAGATTCAGATCCTGTTCGATGCCACCAACGCCAACGTAGCCGACATCGCGCAAGGTTACGCCGCATCAACCGTAAACCACTTGAGCTCGAGCTTGGCCACCGGGCCGTTTTCGCCGGCCAAGGTCACGCTGGTGGCGACGTACGTGAACAACCCCGGCCTTGTGGACTCGTGGTTCATGGTGACCGGCATCTTGGGAATCTTGCTGATTCTCAACGGCTCGATGATCTCATCGACGATGATGATCAAGGAGCGATCGGCGGGAACGCTCGAGCAACTGCTGATGTCGCCCGCGTCGACGACCGAGATCATCCTCTCGAAGATAATTCCGCTCTTCGTGTTGCTCGCTTGCCTCGCCGCCGTTTCGCTGACGGCCATCCGCTTCGTCTTCGGCGTACCGATGCACGGGAGTCTGCTCCTCGTGGCGCTCGGCGTCGCGCTCTGCATGTTGTGCGGCATCGCGCTGGGAATGTGCGTTGCTACGATCGCGACCAATGCCTTGCAGGCGCAGCTCGCCGTCTTCTTTCTCAACCCGCCGCTGGCGACGCTCTCGGGCGCATTTACGCCGATCGAGGCGATGCCGGCGTGGCTTCAGCCGTTCACGATTCCCAACCCGATCGCCAACTTCGCGGCCATCGCGCGCGGCGCGCTCATTCGAGGGACTGATTTTTCCGCGCTCTGGCAGAACTTCGCCTGGCTCGCGGCGGTGACGTTCGCGCTGCTGGCGTTTAGCGTCGTGCGCTACCGGCGCCAGCTGCTTTAATAGCTTGCCCTGAGCCTGTCGAAGGGGCTCACTCGTAAACGTGGCCGCCGGCGGCGATGTAGCCGCCCTCGTGGCGACCGCGCGGATCGCGATGCGTCCAGTGGATGACGCCGCCGAGCGGATAGTATTCGTACTCACCTTTGACGTTCACCCGATCGCCGCGCGCCAGCGCAAAGGCGCCGGTGAAGTCGGTGTTGGCTTCGACGCGCACGATCAAGTTGCAGCCGCTGGCCAAGCGCATCAGAAAGCCTTCGTGCGGACTGACGCGCCCCGACTGCACGCCGAAGACGCGCGTCACGGTGCCGTCGGCGACGACCTCGACGTGCGAACGCCCCGCCGAGTAGGCGGCGCAGACAGCGGGATCGTCGGCCGTCTGCGTGGTGCCGCACGCGGTCGCGAGGACGAGCGCGGCCGCGGCGAGGATCGCGCGCGCGTTACGCATCGCCGAAGCCGTAGAGCCGCTGGGCGACGATATACTGCCAAACGGCCTCGGGAACCAGGTAACGAATGCTGCGCCCCTGCGCGATCAGTGTGCGCACCAGCGTGGCGGATTCGGGGGTCTCGGGGAGATTCAGCGACTTCACCCGCTCGCGCAAGTCCGCCGGTACGGCGGCAATCACGCGCGAGAGCGCGTCGGCGGCGATTCCGGGACGCGGCGCGATGACGAAGCGCTCGAGGCCTTCCAGCACCTCGTTGAAGCGCACCCAGTCGGCATTGACCAGCGAATCGGCGCCGATGATGAAGGTAAACTCCGCGTCGGGATATTTGGCGTGCAGCCGCGGCAGCAGATCGGCGGTGTAACCGGTCGCGTCCTCGCGCAAGTCGGTATCGTCGAGCGCGAAGGCCGCATTGCTCTCGATCGCGCCCAGAATCATCGCGCACCGGTGCGTAGCGTCGGCATGTGCACGGTCGCGATAGTGTTGATTGCTGGCCGGCACGAACAGCACGCGGTC
>JASHXG010000055.1 GCA_030043675.1 Vulcanimicrobiota bacterium | reverse complement strand
AGGCTCGGCGGCACGGTACAGAACGACGTCCTCAAAGAGTACGTCGCCCGCGGCACGTACATCTATCCGCCCAAGCCGTCGATGCGCTTGGTCACCGACGTGATGGCGTACTGCGCGCGCGAAGTTCCACAGTGGAACGCCATCTCGATTTCAGGCTATCACATACGCGAGGCCGGGTCGACGGCCGTCGAAGAGCTGGCCTTTACCCTCTCGAACGGAAAGGCGTACTTGCGCGCGGCACGCGACGCCGGCATCGAGCTCGACGAAGTCGCGCCGCACGTTTCGTTCTTCTGGAACGCGCACAACGACTTCTTCGAAGAGATCGCCAAGTTTCGCGCCGCACGCTACCTCTGGGCGCACATCACGCGCGACGAGTTCGGCTGTAAGGATCCACGTTCGCAAGTGCTGCGCTTCCACGCGCAGACCGGCGGTTCGACGCTGACCGCGCAAGAACCGGAGAACAACGTGGTTCGGGTCACGCTACAGGCACTGGCGGCGGTGCTGGGCGGCACACAATCGCTCCACACCAACGGTAAAGACGAGGCCCTCGCGCTGCCGACCGCCGAGAGCGCCAAGGTTGCCCTGCGAACGCAGCAGATCATCGCGTACGAGTCGGGCGTCACCGACGTCGTCGATCCGATCGCCGGATCGTACTACGTCGAGTCGTTGACCAACGAGCTGATCGAGCGCGCAAAGGAGCTGATCGGCGAGATCGATGCGATGGGCGGGAGCGTCGCGGCGATCGAAAGCGGCTGGATGCAGGCGCGCGTCGCCGACTCAGCCTACGCGGCGCAGCGCGCGATCGAGCGCGGTGAGACGGTCGTCGTCGGCGTCAATCGGTTCGCAGAGACCGCCGGCACCGACCCCGCCATTGCGCTCGAGCGGATCGATGAGCGCGTCGAGCGCGAACAGGTCGAGCGCCTTGCGGCCTTTCGAGCGAAACGCGATCTCGCCGCCGTCGAGCGCCGGCTCAATAGCGTTCGCGCTGCCGCCGCCGGAACGGAGAACCTTATGCCGTACTTCGTCGATGCCGTCGATGACGGCGCGACCTTGGGCGAGATCTGCAACGTCTTGCGCGATGTCTTCGGAACCTATCGTCCCAAGGAGGTCGTTGCCTGAGCGTCTTATCCCAAACGTCGATGGAGATCGATCACGTCGCGATCGTCGTGAAAGACCTCGAGGAAACGCTGCGCCTGTACACCCAAACGCTCGGCTTCAAGGAAGCCTATCGCGAGGTCATTTACGATCAAGGCGTGGAGGCGGTCGGCCTCCAGGCGGGTCACGCGACCGTCGAGCTCCTGTTGCCGCTCGATCCAGACTCGCCGATCGCGCGGTATCGGGGCGAGGTCGCGAGCCGATTGCACCATACCGCCTATCGCGTCGAATGCCTCGAGGCCACGCTCGCCGACCTTAAGGCTAAAGGCGTCCGGCTGATCGACGAGCGCCCGCGCAAAGGTGCGAACGGCAGCTTAATCGCCTTCCTGCATCCGAAGGCTACCGGCGGCGTCCTCATCGAACTCTGCGAGCGCAGACCCAGTACTCTCCCAGCCGCCGCAGAGAAAGTACGTTGACGGAGGGACTCGATTCATGCCTTCACGTTCGCCTTCGCACCCGTTGGGTGCCGCCCTATCGCGGGCGGCGCTAGCGGTTGCTTTGCTTTCCATCGTCGCCTGCGGGCGGGGCGGCGCGTCGGTGGCGCCGTCCGCCCTGGCCGCCAATCCGTCGACTTACGACGGTCAGACGATCACCGTTTCAGGAACGGCCAAGAACCCGACCGCGCATCAGATGCGCCGAGGTACGGCCACGACCTATCAACTTTGCGATTCTGCATGCATCAACGTCGTTCAATTCGGCGACACGAACGTCAGCGACGGCAGCCAAGTCACGGTAAGCGGCCGCTTCCGCGAGTCGTTCGGGCGCCGGCAGATGATGACGAATGTGCTCGTTGTCGGCGGCCGCATGGGCGGCGAAGGCGGCGGGGAGGCGGCGCCCTCACCGTCGCAATAGCGACTAGAAGTGGCCTGTAGCACTCTTTGATCTCAGGGCCGCTCGACCGGCGCCGCCGCGCGCTCTTCTTCTCGACGCTCGCTTCCGCGGCGTTTCATCTTATCTTTTTGGCGGCGCTGTTCTACGCCGTGGCGCACGTATTCATAGCGAAGGGCACGCGCGAGGTCGTTTCGCAGGCCACCATTGCGACGATTCGAAGACCTCCGCCGACGCCCAAGCCGACTCCGGCGCCGAAACGCGTCATTCACCACGTCCGTCAACGCGAGTCGGCGCCGGCCGCGACGCCGCTTCACGAGCTTGCCAAGCAGATCGCGAACGCACCGCCGCAGCCCCCGCCGCTCCCGCGTCGCCCGACGCTGCACACCCGTATCCAGCGCGACGCCGCCGGATTCGCCAACGAAGTGGCTCAGCTCAACAAACAAGACGATCCGCATTCGATTCCCACCATCGACCCGTCGTCGCGCGGTTCGACGATGAAGAGCTATAAGTTCGACGTTGCCTCGCTAAACAGCGGCGACGAACACGGGAACGGAATCATTACGCCGACGCAGAGCTGGCACGCACAGGGCGAAGATTGCTATTACGGGCGGTACGAGTTCACATATCCCGACGGCGCGATGGAAACCGGGAGTATCGTTTGGCCCTTCTGTTACGATCCGGGCTCGGACCCGTTCAAGCTGCCGCCGCACCCAATGCCGTTTCCGCTGCCCTTGCCGGGATTCAAACTCCCCTCCGACGCGCAACTGCCGCCGATCGAGAAACAAGTTTACGATGAGTGGGCCGGCACCGGGCCGCCCCAGCCGGCCTCAACGCCGTAGCAGCGGCGTCTGCGCCAAGCCGTTGAGGACGAACTGCACGGCCAGCGCCGCCAGAATGATTCCGAGCAAGCGGCTCACGACGTGGATGCCGGTCTTGCCGATGATCCGCAGCAGTAACGTCGAGGCACGCATACACAACCAGGTGACCGCGAGCGCGACGGCATAGGCCGCCGCGACGATGAGCAAGTCGAGCCGGTCGCCGCGGGAAAGGTTGACGAGGAGCAGCACGGTCGCGATGGTGCCGGGGCCGGCAATCATCGGGACGGCCAACGGAAAAACCGCCGGGTTCTCGCCCTCGGCCGCCTCGCGCTCTTCGGCCGGCGTGCCCTTCGCGCCGGTCGGCCGAGCAAAGAGCATGTCGATGGCAATCAGGAGCAGCAGAATTCCGCCCGCGATGGTAAAGGCGGGAAGCGTGATGCCCAGATAGTTCAATAAGACCCGGCCGACCAAGCCCATGAACAGGATGACGCCTGCCGCGACGAGCACCGCCTGATCGACGATCTGATTGCGTCGTTGGGTCGAGACGCGCGTCGTCGTGCCGATGGTCAGCGGAATCATCCCGATCGGATCGATAATGGTGAACGCAGTCGCAAAAGCGGTCGCGACAAAACGGACGTCCATGGCGCTCACAACCGTGTTATGCCGTACGCCGTTGCACCCATTGCGGCGTCACGATCAGCGAGTGTTGCCCGGCGTAGGCTAAGAGGAGCACCGCGGCGGCGAGGCAGGTGACCATCGCCGGCAGGCCGGCTTCCGGACCAAAGCTTCCGCCGGTCAGAATAACCGGTCCGTGCACCTGCGCGACGAGCGCACTGGTACGAGGAGCACGCCGGCCTCTAATGCGATAGCCGACGACGAAATCCAAGTCGCAGCGGGATTGGCGCCGTGAACCGCGCCGAAGAGGATCGCCGAGACCGCAAGCGCGATCCAGGTTCCCGCCCACTCTTCGATCAGCCGAAAGACGACGCCGCGAAAGAGCAACTCTTCGGTCGCCGCTCCCGCGATCAGCAGGAGAGCGCCCGCGGCGAGCTCGGGTCTTACGTGGACCGCCGTGACGTGGTAGTAGCCGCCGGCAGCGAGCTCTACCACGACCGCCGAGAAGAGCAACACGCCTAGGCCCGCGCCGGCCGCGAGGTCGCGCACCGCGTAGCGGGGATCGAATCCGATCTCGATGGGCGACCGGCCGGTGGTCAAACGTTCGATGACGATCGTGACCGCGAGCAGCGCGAGCGCCGCGCACCATGAGAGGCCGATGCTCGTCCAGATTGAGTCCGCAGCGCCGAGTTGCGTACGCCTTACGATGAGGACGAGCGG
>JASHXG010000054.1 GCA_030043675.1 Vulcanimicrobiota bacterium | reverse complement strand
GGCGAATTCCAATGATGGAAGGCGATCAATGCCCCTAAGCCCGACGCCACCACGAAGAGTACGACGTCGCTGGCCAGGAGAATACCGATCCATCTTCTCGAATACGGCTTCGGCGCATTTCGAACGGTGGGTGTCCGAAGTTGCGCCGGCCGCTCGATGATACGCGTGGCCATCCGCGTACAATGATACGCGCTCGCTGCGGGTCGGCCGCAGAGTCGTAAGCCCCACCCGGCGTGACTCGGGTCGTAAAGGCAATGGGTCCCTGCTGCGAAGGTCCCATGCGGTGAGCAGTCCTGTCCTTATCGCGGCGCGCCCGGAAGCGGTAGCATCGTAGTAACTGCGATGTCACTTCTAACGCCGTATAATGGCGAGGGCATTCTGGCGTACGGCGAGACCGCGCAAGGGCGCTCCGGCGACGCACAAACGCTCTCCCGCGTCTACTCCGCCCTACGCCGCCGCTGGCGCCTCTTTCTTGCGGTGGCCGGCGGCTTCGTTGCGCTGGTCGCCGTCGTCACGATCCTAACGCCGAAATCCTACACGACCACGGTGCGCCTGCTGGCGGGGCGCCCGGATAGCAGCACCGCTCCTCAAGAGGGCGACACCGCGCTGCCGGTCCTGAACGCGCTCGTCTTACAGAGCGGCGTGCAGTCGGCAGAGACGCTGGCCGAGCTCGCGCAGCAGCGCGACCTCGCAGCGCGCGTGATCGCTCAGCTGGGTTTGCAGACGACGCCCAAGGGGCTGCTCGGGCGTGTGAGCGTCCAACCGGTCGTCAATACCGCGCTGCTCAACCTCAGCGTCAGCTGGAATACACCCGAGAAGTCGGCCGAGATCGCCAACGCGTTCTCTAACGCTTTCGTCGACCAGGAGCGAGACTTCGTGCGATCCGAGGCGGTTGCCGCGATCGGTTTTCTCTCTAAAGAGCTGCCCAACGCCGAGGCGCAGATGCGCCAGACGGCGTCGCGATTGGCAGAGTTTCAATCGAAGAACGGCTACATGGACGCGACGACACACGAACAGGACGTCGTCTCGCGCGTGGATTCAGTCGATCAGCGAATCGACCAGCTGAAGGTCGACAGCGGCGAGGCAACCGCGCTGCTGGCGAGCGTGACCGGACAGCTGGCGGCCCTTTCGACCACGGTCGACAGCGCCCAGCAAGTCGATCGGAATCCGGTGACCGCCGATTTGCGAGGAAAACTTGCCGACGTCGAGACGCAGCTTTCCGAAGCCGAACAAAAGTACACGCCCGCACATCCCGCAGTGATCGCGCTGCGTCAGCAGCGCGCCGCGCTGCTGGCGCAGATTGCGGCGCAGCCGTCGTCGGTTGTGAGTCAAACGACGGTTGCGCCTAATCCACTGCACCAGACCCTGGAAGAGCAGGCGGCCACCTATCGCGCGCGGATTCAGGGCGATCAGGGAGATATTCGGGCGCTCGAGGCCGAGCGTTCCGCCTACCGCCCTGCGGTCGCGGCGATGCCCGACCAAGCCATGCAGTTTGCCTCGATTCAAGAGGATGCCAAGCGCGCCGCCAACGTCTATAACGCGCTCGAACAGAAATATAGCGATGCGCTCGTTGCGAACACGACGGCGATCAGCGACATCATCGTCGTGCAGCCGGCGAGCGCCGACGCGGCGGTGAAGCACCCGAGTCTTCTGACGAACCTCGCGATCGCGATCGCAGTGGGACTGTTGTTGGGCTTGGCCGTCGTGTACGCACTCGAGCTCATCGAGCAGCAAAAGTCGGACACGGACTTCGCTAGGATGCTCGGGTTGCCCGTCGTCGCCCGCATTCCGGCCTTTGATGCGAAGAACCAGCGCATGCTTCCGTGGATCCAGTCGATGACGGTCGAGGCGTTTTTACACCTCTGCGTAACGCTGCGCCTGAGGAACAAGAATCCGGTGCGAACGCTGGCGGTCCTGAGCGCGCGCCGCGGCGAGGGCAAGTCCACCGTCGCCTATCACCTGGCCAAGAGTCTGGCCTCGCTGCAGCCCGGCGTTCTGCTGATCGACGGAGATCTGCGCCACCCGACCTTGCACGAGAAGGCGAACTGCCCCAACGACATCGGCCTCGGCGACGTGCTGGCCGACTCCGTCACGCTCGACCAAGCCGTCGTGCACCTCGCTCCCGGCTTGGATGTTTTGACGAGTCGCTCCGATGGCTCAAACCCGATCCTGCTGCTCCAGTCCGGATTCGAGCGCGTGCTCGGCAGGGCGCGCGAGCGATACGGCATGGTCATCGTCGACGCCCCCGCGCTCAGTGCCGTCTCGGACGGTTTTATCGTGGCCGCGCAGGTGGACGGCTCGCTGCTCGTCGTTACGGCGAACGAAACTGAAGAGACCGGAGCGCGCAAGGCGATCGCTCAGCTTGGTCTGATCGGCGTCGATAACGTGCTGGGCGTCGTCGTCAATAAGGAAAGCGTAACAGCCAACGACTACGACGACTATTTTGCAAGGATGAGCGGCGCTCTGACGGCGGGTCCGGCATGACCAGCGTCGCCGCCGTCATCCCGGCGTATAACGAGGGCGGCGGCTTTGCCGCTTCGCTGGCTTGCATCGCAGACTATTTCGCCATCTACCGCGGTTGCGGTTACGACTTCCAGTACGTGATCGTCGATGACGGCAGCAAGGACGAGACGCTGGAGGCTGCTCGCGCCTTCGCGCGGTGGCGGAACGATGTGCGCATCTTGCGCCACGAACAAAATCGCGGTCTCGGCGCGGCCCTTCGTACCGCCTTCGCTCAAGTCGATGCCGACCTCGTCGTCGTGCTGGATGCCGATCTGAGCTACTCGCCGGCGACGGCCATGGAGTTGCTCGAGGCACTCGAGCGCGGGAGCGCCGACATCGCGCTGGCATCTCCGTACATGCGCGGCGGGACCGTGGACAACGTTCCGCCGATGCGCCGCGTGCTGAGTCGCGAGGCAAATCGCGTGCTCTCGCTGGCGACCGCCGGACGGTACGCCACGCTAACCTGCATGGTTCGGGCCTACCGAGCTTCCGTGCTGCCGCAGCTCGAGTTCCGCAGCGACGGAATGGAGTCGAGCGCGGAGCTGCTGCTTGGCGCGCTGCGCAAGAAGATGCGGGTGATCGAAGTTCCGGCAAC
>JASHXG010000053.1 GCA_030043675.1 Vulcanimicrobiota bacterium | reverse complement strand
TCGGGCACCGAGAACGTGCTCGGCATCGCCGGCTTGGCGCGCGCGCTCGAGCTCGCCGTAGCCGAGGAGCCGGAGCGGGCGCCGCGGATCGCGCAGCTGCGCGACCGCCTCGAGACGGGCATCTGTGCGACGATCCCCGACGTCCGGGTGAACGGCGGAGGCGCCCCGCGCTTCGCCAAGATTCTGAACGTCAGCTTTGCCGAGGTCGAGTCGGAGGCGCTGCTTATCCGTCTGGACCTGGCAGGGGTCGCGGTTTCGGCCGGGAGCGCCTGCACCTCCGGCACGCTCGAGCCCAGTCACGTCATCGCGGCACTTGGCGAGCAGGCGCGCTGGCAGACCGGCGTCATCCGCTTTTCGCTCGGCGCCACGACTCGCCCCGATGAGATCGACCGGGTCCTGGCCCTCTTGCCGGACATCGTCGCCGACCTTCGGCGCAAGGCGGTGGTTGCTTAGCCAGGGGAAAGGGGAAGACTTGAACAGAACGGCGCGCGGCTGGAGGCAGGAGCTTGAGCAGTACCGAGTACGGCAGTTTGATCCTTGACGTTCTGGTGGGCGTCGGAGTCTTGTTGATCGGCGCCGGCGTGTTCATCGCCGGGCTGGCATTGGCGAGAGCGCTCGCGCGCTTGGCCGTTACGCTGGACGCGCTCGATCAACAGCTTGAAAACGTGGGGGCGCCGGCGACGAACACGCTTGGGCACGTCAACGAGGCCGCCAAGTCGCTCGGCGACACCGCGGCTTCGGTATCGCAAACCGTCGACTTGACGAAGAGCGCGCTGGTGCCGGCAATCGTGAACTTCGGTGCTGCGGTCGGAGGCGTCTCGGCCGGTTTACGGCGATTCGTTACGGGAAAAGACCGAAATAACAAGGAGTAGGGTATGGGTAAGCGCGATGGCGGAGGCGGTGGTTTCTTCGCCGGCTTTCTTGTCGGTGCGATCGTTGGCGGCGCCGCTGCCGTGTTGCTGACGCAAGAGGAAACGCGCGACCTTCTTGCCGGTAAAGCGCGCGAAGCGAGCAACTTGGCGATGGACAAGACCGGTGATCTCCGAGGCAGAGTCAGCGACGTTACCTCCCAGTGGCAGTCGAGCGTATCGGAGCTGTACGAGCGCGGTCGCCAAGTAGTCGAGAACGCGCGCGCCAGCCTCGACGCGGCCGTAGCAGAGGGCCAAGCCACGGCGGAAGAGACCCGTGACGAGCTGCAACGGAAAGCCGTGGGATAACATATTGGACATCAAGGTGAACGTGCGTCAGGGGCCGGGTGACTGCTACGTCGTCGACTTGAGCGGTGAGATCGATGTGTACACGTCACCAAAAGTGAAGGACGCCATCGGCGAGCTTATCGATCGGGGCGTCTATTATCTGGTTATCAATTTGGAGAAGGTGCGCTACATCGATTCGACCGGTTTGGGCGTTTTGATCGGGGGTCTCAAACGCGTCCGCGAGCACGGGGGATCGGTAAATCTGGTCTGCACGAACCTGCAAATCAAGAAAATCTTCGACATCACCGGACTCGTCAAGATCTTCGGGATCTTCGATACGGAGGATGCGGCAATGAAGGCGTTGGTGTGAATCACGCGGTCGAGAACGAGAATGTGGCCACGGATCGCGTAGAGCTGCGTATTCCAAGCCGGCCGGAATGGGTAGCACTCGCGCGATTGGCCGCCGCCGCCGTCGCGAACCGCCTTCGACTCTCGATCGACGAGATCGAAGACGTCAAGCTCGCGGTGACCGAGGCATGCACCGCGGTCATTCAACACGAGAATCACGGCGACTTCATTCACCTCACGTGCGAGACGACGCCTCAGGCCTTACGCGTGCGCGTGCACGATAGCGGTCGCCAAGGCGCGCACGGCGAAAACGGGCAGACGATGGATCTCGACGAAGCCCGTATCGCCGGGCTCGGTGTGTTCCTGATTCGGACCTTGATGGACGAGGTCAGCTACGACGTCCATCCGCAGCTCGGTACCGACCTGCTCATGGTCAAGAGGTTAGCGGCCGGCCAGGCCGGATAGCACGTGCACGAACGGGACGAAACACGCCCCGATAGGGAGCGGACGCGTGGGCTTTTTGCACGTTTCATTCGCGCGCGCCACCGCCGTCCAGAACGCTCGGACCGGCCTGATGAAGAGTACGAGCGCCTCCGCGACGAGCTCGTCGTCGTGCACCTCAATTTGGTGCGCTTTCTGGCGGTGAAGTTCGCAAACCGTGGCGAACCGCTCGACGATCTCGTCCAGGTCGGCACGGTCGGACTGCTCAAGGCGATCGATCGTTTCGAGCTCGCGCGCGGGGTCGAGTTCACGACCTACGCGACGCCGACGATCGTGGGCGAGATCAAGCGCTACTTTCGCGACAAGGGCTGGGCGGTGAAAGTGCCGCGGCGCTTGCAGGAACTGAACCTCGCCGTCAACCGCGCGAGCGACAAGCTGGCGATCGAACTGGGGCGCAGCCCGACCGTCGGCGAGCTTGCCGACCGTCTCGGCGCGGGTGAAGAAGAGATTCTCGAGGCGCAGGAGCTCGGGCAGGCCTACAATCTGCTATCGCTCGATAGCGAAGTCTCGGGTGAAACGGACAAGAAATCGCAGACGCTTGCCGACACGGTCGGCGTCTCCGATGCCGGTTTGGAGCTGTTGGAGGATCGCGCCAATCTCGAGCGCGCATTTGCCGCGCTGACCGGCCGCGAACGAGTGATCATCTATCTGCGCTTCTACGAGGCGGTCTCGCAGACCGAGATCGCCAAACGGCTCAACGTCTCCCAAATGCACGTCTCTCGCCTGCAGGCCAAGGCGCTCGAGAAGCTCCGCTCCGTATTGGCGGAATAGCGTCCTCTCTGCTATCATCTTCGGTCGAAGCATGAGAGGCTTATGAAGAGTCAGCAGCTCCGAGCGGCGTGGGTCGATTTCTTCGTCGGAAAGCAGCACAAGCTGCTGCCGCCGGCGAGCCTGGTTCCGCACGAGCTGGCGACGACGCTCTTCACGATCGCGGGAATGGAGCAGTTCGTGCCGGTCTTCTTGGGCGAGCAGCCGGCACCCGCGCCGCGGGTCGTGACGGTTCAACGCTGCCTGCGCGTAGCCGGAGCAAAAAGCGATATCGAGAGCGTGGGACGGACCGGGCGCCACGGCACCTTCTTGGAGATGCTGGGCAACTTCAGCTTCGGCGACTACTACAAACGCGAAGCGATCGCGTGGGCGTGGGAGTTCGTCACCGGCGTGCTGGGACTAGATCCTGGTCGCATCTACGTGACCGTGCACCTTAGCGACGACGAAGCCGAACGCATCTGGACCGATGAAATCGGTCTCGATCGTTCACGCGTCACGCGCTTTGACGAGGAAAACTTCTGGACGATGGGCGCGACCGGACCGTGCGGGCCCTCCACCGAGATCTTTTACGACCTCGGCGCGCAGCACGCGAGCGGTCCCGACGATACCGGCCCCAATCGCGGCGATCGCTACCTCGAAATCTGGAACATCGTCTTCCAGCAGTACAACCGCAGCGCCGATGGGGAGCTCGCGGAGCTTCCGCGCAAGTCGATCGACACGGGCGCCGGTTTGGAGCGCATTCTGGCGGTCTGCAACGGGGCCGCCTCGATGTACGCGACCGACCTTTTTACGGATCTGGTAGCGGCGCAGCCGCCGATCGGCCGCACTGCGCTTGCCGCCGCCGAGCAGCGAGTTCGCCAAAACATCATCGCCGATCATGCGCGGGCGGTGACCTTTCTGCTCAATGACGGCATCTATCCATCGAATACGGAGCGCGGATTCGTGCTGCGATTTATCATTCGCCGCGCGATCCGCAACGGGAAACTCCTCGGGTACCCTGACGGATTTCTCACGGATCTCGTGCCGGCGGTGGTTGCCTCGCTCGAATCGGGTTACCCGGAGCTTCGCGAGAATATCGCGCGCATTCAGTCCGCCTTGCGAAACGAAGAGGAGAACTTCGAACGAACGCTGGATCGCGGCATGGCGATGCTCGATCGCATCATCGAGGATGCGATCGCCCAGCGCGGCGGCGCGATTAATGGTGAAGAAGCCTTCGTGCTGCACGACACGTACGGCTTTCCGGTAGAGTTGACGCGGGAGATTGCGGGCGAGCGTGGGGCGACCGTCGATACGGTCGGCTTCGATCGACTGATGGACGAGCAACGCGAGCGCGCCCGTCGCGATGCCGCCGCGAAGCGCGACGTCGTCGCCCTCGCCGACGTTCCGGCGATCGCGACTGAGTTCACCGGCTATGACGAGGGGCTCGAGGCCGACGGCGAAGTCGTCGCCGTGCTCCGGGATTCGCTTGCGGTGCCGGCCCTTGGCGCGGGCGAGGAGGGCACGCTGATTCTCGATCGCACCTCGTTTTATGCCGAGCGCGGGGGGCAGATCGGCGATCGCGGCGTTATTACCGCCGGCAGTTCGACAAGCGCAGTTCAAGGCCGATTCGAAGTACTCGATACGCAATATATGGGGTCGGCGATCGCGCATCACGGCCGAGTGATCGAGGGCGAGATCGCGACCGGTCAGCGCGTCCATACTGCGGTGTGGGCTTGGTGGCGTCGCGAGATTCGCCGCCAACACACGTCGGCCCATCTCTTGCAGCGGGCGCTCAAAGACGTGCTGGGGGAAGAGGTCAATCAGGCCGGGTCGTGGGTCGGCATCGATCGAATGCGTTTTGACTTTCGCTGGCCGGGCGGCGCGTTGACCGACGATCAGAAGCGAGCCGTCGCGCACCGCGTGAACGAGATGATTCGCGACGACGCTCATCTGGTGACGCGCGTTCTGCCGCTCGAAGAGGCGCGCAGGACCGGCGCAATCTGGATGGCCGGCGAGAAGTACGGCGAGCTCATCCGCGTCGTGCAGGCCGGTCCCTCGATCGAATTCTGCGGCGGCACGCACTCGCACTCGACCGGCGAGCTCGGCGTCTTCGTGATCCTGTCGGAGTTTTCGATCGGCAGCGGCATTCGCCGCATCGAGTCGTGCGTGTCGCAAGCGGCCGAAGCGTACATCGACAAGCAGACCGCGCTCGTGGGCTCGCTGTCGGCGGCGCTGGCAACGGCGCCTGACGAGCTCGGCGATCGCGTGGAGCGATTGCAGCGCGAGGTCAAGGACCTTCAAACCTCGCTCGGACAGCTGAAGGCGAGGCTGGCCGATGCCGATGCGCAAACCTACGTCGAGAAAGCCGAACGGAACGGCGAACGCACCTTCGTCGGCGCCGTCGTTCACGAAGCGAACGGTGAAGCGTTACGTCATCTCGGCCACGCAATTCGCAGCCGCTTGCCCAGCGGCGTGGTCGCCTTAGCCGGCATCGACAACGGAAGCGTTAGCCTGCTGATCAGCGCCAGCGACGATCTCGTGAAGGCCGGCGTTCACGCCGGCAACCTGATGAAGCTCGCGGCGCCGCTGGTCGGCGGCAAGGGCGGCGGACAGGGGCCGATGGCGCAAGGCGGTGGGAAAAACGTTCAGGGCGCGGACGCCGCGCTGCGCGCCGTTCGCGACGCCGTTCTCGCATGAATCGACTTCGCGCCTATGCCGCGGCGCTGGCGTGCGTGGCGCTCGTCGGCGCGACCTCGACGCAGCTCGATTCGGAGTACGTGCTGCAGCGCTACATGCTGGCGATCGAAACGCTCCCGACGCCCAAGGCTGTGATCTTCACGTACTCCATTTCACAAGCCGGGCCGAACAACATCGAGCAGCGGCATCGGATCTACCGCTCGGGGATGTCCGTGCGCGACGAAACGATCTCGGTCGACGGTGAATTCGTCAGCCACAAGAGCGTCCGGTTCTACCACCGGGAAGATCGCTATAGCGTCAGCCGCTTTGCGCCGCGGACGGATGCCTACGAGCTGCTTTTCTTGACGACGGTGAACAACGGGCACCATCTCGACTACGTTTACGAAGCGACGCCCCTGAGCCATCCCACCGGCGCGTGGGTCGACCGGCTGACGATCGACGGAGTGCGATACTTGCCGCGCGTCGTGCGCTTTCATTCGGTCGGTCCGGCCGCGCGTGGGACCGCCGTGATCCAGTTCGCTCCATTTGGAAGATACTGGATGCCGGTCGCCGCGCAGGCCTCGGCGCTCGTCAACGGCAAACCGGCCCGCGAGCGCATTACGTGGGGCGATTACCGCTTCCCCGATTATCTGCCGCCGTCGACCTTTCAGGCGCCCGAACCGCTCCCGCAAGTAACCCTTCCGCCGACGTGAAGCCCGCGTACGCCGCGGGCCTCGCCGCGCTGGCGGTAACGGCGCTCGTCTCGCACCTGCGCGCGACGCCGTATAACAACTTCGTCCTCCTCGCGCAGGCCCTCTTGCAAGGGCATACGTGGATTAACTGGCCCGGGCCATATATCGACGCGCTGCAGTATACCGACCATCGCTACTACATCATCGAAGCGCCGCTCCCGGCGCTGCTTTTGATTCCGTACGTCGCCGTTGCCGGTCTGCAGGCGAATCAGACGCTGCTGGCGATCGTGCTCGCCGGCATCACCGTCGGCGCCGCTTGGGAGCTGGGCGAGCGGTTCGAGCTGCCGCCGGCACACAACGCTTGGATCTGCGCCTTCCTGTTGTGTGGAACGGATTTACTTTGGTGCGCGGTGCTTGGCGACGTCTGGTTTCTCGCGCACGTCAGCGCCGTCTGCTTCACCATGCTCGCGTTGGTCGAGCTGGCCGGAAAGCGGCGCGGCTGGTTGGTGGCATTGTGGGCCGCATGCGCCGTTGAATCGCGTTTCTCGATGATCGCCGCCGTCCCAGTCTACATGTATCTCTTAGCCGTTCCCAGCCCGCAGCGGATGGCAAGGCAACTGGGGTCGTTCGCCGCAGTCTTGGCCGGCGTCGCCGTGCTCTGGGTTCTCTATAATCAAGCGCGCTGGGGCACGTGGAACGATATCGGATACACGACATGGTACCACCAGGATCAAGCCGGACTGCCGACCGGCTCGCCGTTTCGTTTGAGCTACCTGCCGAATCAGCTCTGGTCGTTCTTCGTGCAGATGCCGACCGCTTTGCCGGAATATCCCTGGCTGCGTCCTGAGTTCTCGGGCGTGGCGCTCACGTGGACGTCGCCGGCGCTGCTGTTAGCGTTCTTCGCACGCTCGCCGTTGCGCTGGGTCGTCGCGTTGTGGATCGCGGCGCTGCTGACGGCTGCGCCGAACTTCCTCTACTACGTGAATGGCTACGCGCAGTTCGGAATGCGCCATGCGCTCGATTTCGAGCCCTTCCTCGTGGCACTGATGATGCTGGCGGTGCGCACTCGCCTGGCGTGGTGGGGATACGCGCTGCTCGCCTATTCCATCGCCGTCGGATTCTGGGGCAGCTGGTACTGGCTCACCTACGTTCGCGCCTGACAGGGCCGTTACTATTAGGAATCTAGTTGACAAAACCACTGAGGCGGCGTATGCTATTACGAAACTAATACTCGAAGGAGACAGCGCTGGTGCCTCGCCGGAAATCCGTTGTCCTGACCGATCACGAGCTGCGCCTCATGGAAGTGCTCTGGCGCGAAAAGCGAGCGACGGTCGCCGACGTCGTGAACGCGCTCTCACCGCCGCCATTGAGTTATAGCACGGTGCTGACGACGCTCCGGACGCTCGAGCAGAAAGGACGCGTGACGCACGACGAGGTCGGCCGCGCTTTCGTTTACCGTCCGGCCATCGCGCGCACCGATGCTGCACGATCGGCAGTCCGCCACGTGCTCGACCGGTTTTTCGGAAGCTCGCCCGGCGCGCTTGCGGTAACCCTGATCGACGACGCGCAGCTGACTCAGGAGGATCTCGCGGAGATTCGGCGCGTGGTCGCGCGCAAGGCAAGGAGTGGGAGATGATCGTGGCCGTGCTGCTCAATGGGCTCTGGCTAGGTGCGCCGATCGTCGCCATCACGTGCCTGGCTTCGCACTTCGTCTCCGAACGAAATGCCGCGACGCGATACGTGCTTTGGTTCGTGGCGCTCGCGGCCGTCGTCATCGTGCCGGTGCTGACGACCGGATCGCACTTGGGCGCGCTTGCGCTCGATGCGTTGCGTCCGCACGCGGCGCACGGGTCGTACGTGGTCTCGTTGATCCCCACCGGTGCCTTGGTGCGCGCAGGCGACGGGTGGCTCGCGCGGTTGGCGCCCTGGATTCTCTCGATCTGGCTGGCCGGCGCCGCCGCGAACCTGCTTCGCTTGGGCGTGAGCTTCGTCCGGATTGCGCGCATCCGGCGCACCGCGCGCCCGCTGACCGGCGTGGATTGCGATCTCTTCGCATCGGAGGACGTCGCCGTGCCGATCGTTGCAGGCATTTTCGCGCCGAGGATCGTGATTCCGAGCGAGTTACTTGCGGAGCTCAACCCGGCGGATCTGCAGAGCATCGTCCACCACGAGCGCGCGCACGTCTACCGGAATGATTGCCTCTGGAACCTCGTCGCGCAGCTGATCGAAGCAGTGTTCTTCTTTAATCCATGGGTTCGGATCGCGAGCAAGCATCTCTGCGAGGAACGTGAAGCCGCCTGCGACGACCGTGTCGTCGAAGAGATCGGGCGTGCCGATGAATACGCTGCCTGTCTAGCCGCCTTGGCGCAAAAGGCCTTCGATCGAGGCGTCCCGCTGCTAACCCCAAGCGTCATGCGCTCGCGTCACGTGCTCGTTTCGCGGATCGAGCGGTTGAGCTCGACGCAGGCGCATCGCCTGGGCGTCAACACTTTTGCCGTCGGAGGAACGATCGTGATCTTTCTCGCCTTTACGCTTGCCGTTGCGACGTTTGCGCCGGCACTCGCGCTGGCACCGCCCAACGCCGCCGGACCGGCGCCGGCTTCAGCTTCGCTCGTGGCAGCCGCGTGCCCGCAGCCGAACGTCGACGCTCAGGTCTTGAAGCCGGCGATGCCCAACGTGCCGCACGGCCTTAACGTAACCGCGACCGTCGAGGTCGGTGTGACGATTGCTCCGAACGGCAAGGTCATCGCCACGAGCATCGTCCGTTCGAGCGGCAACGCGACCATCGATCAAGCCGTCGTGAACGCCGCGATGCACAGCACGTACTCGCCGAAGCTCGTGAACTGCGCTCCCGTAGAGGGCGGCTATCTCTTCCGCGCGGACTTCAAGCCCAGCAGCTAATCTGACGGCACGAGGACGGCGACCGGAAGATCGCGCAAGAGCTCGGCTGCCGAGAGCCGTAAGCGCGAGCCCTCGACCGTTGCTGCAGCTTCGCGCTGAGTGAACACGTTGATGAAGCCGCGCGGGAACTTCACCGGCAGCGAGATCTGCTCGTTGGTAAAACTCAGCTCGGGCATGCCCTCGCGCAGGCGCAGCATGCGGTAGACCAGGCGCGGTGCGACGACGACGACCTGTCCGCGCGCAAACGCGACGATGCGATCGGCACGGCGCCCGGTCGTCGATAAGCGCCGGTAGGCACCCGATAAGAAGTCGTCGCGCCGCTGGTTGCGCAGCTGCAAGAGCCGCCAGGTGATGAAGAGCTTAATTCTGCCGTCATGCCAAGAGCGAAGCAGTTCGCGCGCGAGCGCTACCGGATCCTCGCGCTCGAAGCGGCTGCGCAGGTCGTCGAGCAGCCGCGAGCGCAGCTCGAAATCGACCGGCCGGCGGTTGTCCGGGTCGACCAGCGAAAGATCCCAGAGCTCGCAGCCTTGGTAGATGTCGGGGACGCCGGGTGACGTGAGCTTGAGCGTTACCTGAGCCAGGCTGGAAACCATCGCAACCGTGGCAACGTCGCGAACGAGCGGCACGAAGTCGCGTGCGATCGTCGCCGCCGGCCCATTTTCAAAGAGGCGGCGCGCGAAGGCGCAGGCCGCGTCCTCGTAGGCGAGATTTGGATTCACCCAGCTGGAGTGGACCTTGGCTTCTCGAACGGCCTTACGCAGCCACCCTTCGATCCGCTCGAGGTACCCCCGCAGCTCGCCGCGAGGCGGCGCATCCTTCGCAAGCCAATGCGCGGGCCAGGTGCCGATCAGCGTTTGATAGAGCGCGTACTCGTCGTTGGCGCTGGGCACCGGATGCGACGCGAGAAAGGAGCGCTGCTTCGAGCGGCGCGCGAACGCGCGCAGCGCCCGTCGCCAGCGTCCCGGCATCTCCGAGAGCGCATCGATCCGCAAACGCGCATCCTCACCCCGTTTGTGATCGTGCGTCGCGGTAGCGAGCATGCCGTGCGGATAGTGCTTGGCGTTCCATTCGTTGTGGCGGTGGAAGATCTTGATCGAGGTGCCGAAACGGCTGGGATCTCCGCCCACTTCGTTGAGCGAGATCAGTCGCATGAACCGGTAAAAGGCCGTGTCTTCGATGGCCTTTGCCATGACCGGGCTGGTGTATTGCTGAAACTTCATCGCAAGCTTGAGGGCCTGCGTGCGCTCGTAGTGTGCTCGCTCGACCGCGGTAATGTCGGCAGTGAGGACCTCGGCAAGAAAGTCGAAGACCGAGTCATCCAGGATGTCGGCGCGCCGCCGCGCGATCGTCACGGCCCACTCGATGAAGCGGCGGTCCTCCTCTTCGATGCGTTCGCCGGTGACGTACGTCCGATAGACGGGAAAACAAGCGACCACATGCATCAACGCCTCGCGCAGGCCGTCGTAAGTAAAGTCGCTCGAGCGCCGATCGGTCCGCGTGAGTCGATAGAGGAGATTGGCGAGCACGGTGAGCTCGCTGGCGAGATTGCTCCGGATGATGTGTCGCTTGGCCGCATAGGCAACCTCGTCGAAGCCGGCCTCGTTGGCCGCGAACTCGCGGTAGATGTTGTTGAAGGCAAACTCGGCTCGGCTATCGACGAAAAGTCCGTTGACGACGTTCATGAAATCGTAGCCGGTCGCACCGTCGATGCCCCACCCCTCCCGCAGCGCTTCGAAGAGCGCCAGGATCTTTTCGACGACCAAATAGAGCGGATGACCGAGCATCGCGGCTCGATCGCGCACCAATCGGCAGTAACCGGCCGGATCGAACAGCCCGTCGACGTGGTCGATCCGCAAGCCTTGCAGACGGCCGTCGGCGATCAGATCGAAGACGAATCGATGCGTTTGTCCGAAAACCTCGGCGTCTTCGACGCGTAAACCCGCCAAGTCGTTGATGTCGAAGAAGCGTCGATAGTTGATCTCAAAGAGCGAAACGCGCCAAAACGAAAGCCGATAGTGTTGATCGTTGAGCAGGGCGTCGAGGCGCTCGACGCTCGCAGGATCATCCTCGGTCACGTGCCAGTGTTGGAGTGCGCGCTCGACCGCGCTCGATGCGTCGGGATCGGCCTGCACGAGCTCGGAAAGCGCTTTGCGCGCGGCGACGAACCGCGCGCGCTCCGGCTCGGCAACGGCCTCGCCCGAAACCGTGGCGGCGCCCGCGAACGATTCGGCCAGCGCCAACAGCTCTCGCGCGCTCGCGCCCTCGGCGAGCTGGGCCGCGCGTCCCAACAGCAACGCATAGCTCTTGGATGCGAGCGGATAACGACGGTCGAGGTACGCGATCGCAAAGCTGCCGGATGCCGGATCGAAGAGCGGTGCGAGCTCGCCGCGCTCGAGTACGCCTCCATAGTGGTCGCCCAAAAACGGCAGCAGTACCTTTCCGTCCAGGTCGGTGCGCTGCGGATGCCAGTCGATATCGAAATACTTGGCATATGGCGAGCGTTCGCCCCATTCGAGCACGTCCGACCACCACGGGTTCTCGTTGCCGCCGATTCCCATATGATTCGGGACGAAATCGAGGATGTGCCCGATACCGCGCGCCTGTGCTGCCGCGATCATCGCGGCGTGCTGCTGCGCGGTTCCGATCTCCGGGTTGAGCGCATTGTGATCGATGATGTCGTAGCCGTGTCCGCTGCCGGGACGCGCGCGCAGGTACGGCGACGCGTAGATCGCGCCGACGCCCAGCGCGCAAAGATACGGCACGATCGCCCGTGCATCCTCAAACCCGAAGCTCGAGGAGAACTGCAGGCGATAAGTCGAGGTGGGAATCGTCGGTGGAAGGCGATCGTTCATCCCGAGCCGCTCGAAGGACGCCCGGTCGCAAGGGCCCAGCGTACGGCCCATGGGGGCGCCACGCCGGCGTCCATTCGCTGCTCGTGCGTTGCGAACAAGACGCGCCCGGCGGGCTCCTGGCTGAATCCGCTTTGCGCGCGACCGCTCAGATTAGCATCCAGGTAGAGCCGGGCGTCGCCCGCGAGTCGCCAGGAGGCGGCGAGACCTCGCTCGCCGACGATTCGGTAACGGGCGTGACGACCGGTGGCCGCGGCGGCGCGCGGCGCGATCTCGTCGCGCCGGCATTGCAGCAGCGTTTGATAGAAGCGCAGCCACTCGCGATGTTCGGGCAGCGCTAGTTGGCTCCAGTCGAGCTTACTGCGCTCGAACGTCTCCAGTATGGAAGGATCCGGGGTATCGTCGAGCACGCGGGCGTGCGAGCGCTGGAAGTCTTCGAACTCGCGGCGCCTTCCGGCCGTGACCAGCCTCGCGAGCTCGGGTGAAAAGTCGCAGAAGAAGAGGAACGGCGAGTCCGCGCCCCACTCCTCGCCCATGAAGAGCAGCGGCGGCGAGGGCGCGAGCAAGAGCAACGCTACCGCGGCGCGGATCGCTTCGCGCGGGGCCAAGGCCGAGATGCGCTCGCCGCAGGCGCGGTTGCCTACCTGATCGTGGTTCTGCAAGAAGTTCACGAATCTGGTCAGTGGAATCTCCGCGCTCGAGCCGCCGCGCGAGCGCCCATTGCGAAACGGCGAGCTCTCTCCTTGAAAGGCGAAGCCGGAGGTTAGCGCCCGTCCCAGCCATGCGACCGGCGATGCGGCGAAGTCTTGATAATAGCCGTCGGTTTCGCCGGTGAGCAGCACGTGCAGCGCGTGATGGACGTCGTCATTCCATTGCGCGTCGTAGAGAGAGTCGTCGCGCAGCAGGTGGGGTTCGTTGGCATCGTTTTCGAGCACCAAGTAGACGCGTCGCTTTGCTGCGGCGCGACTCTCATGCGCGAGCTCGTGCAGAATCGGGATCGCGCGCTCGTCAAAGATGGCGTGCACTGCGTCCAAGCGCAATCCGTCGAAGCCGTACTCGCACAACCAGTAGCCGGCGTTCTCGGTGGTGTAGCGCCGCACTGGGTCGTTCGCTTCGGTTTCGTAGTCGATGGCCGCGCCCCAAGCAGTCGCATAACGTTGCGTGAAGTACTGCGGCGCATAGCGGTGGAGGTAGTTGCCCTCGGGTCCGAAGTGGTTGTAGACGACGTCGAGGAAGACGGCCAGGCCGCGCGCGTGAGCGGCGACGATGAACGACTTCAGATCGTCCGGCGTCCCGTAGCGATGCGCGGGCGCATACTGCATGACGCCGTCGTACCCCCAATTGCGCGCTCCCGGCGTCTCGGCGAGGGGCATCAGCTCGATCGCCGTGATGCCAAGCTCGACGAGGTGATCGAAGTGCGCGGCGGCGGCCGCATAAGTTCCCTCGGGTGTAAACGCTCCCACGTGGAGCTCGTAGAAAACCATCTCGGCGAATGGTCGCACCTGCGGCGAGCGATTAGGCCATACAAATGACGACGGATCGACGACCTGACTCGGTCCGCCGGGGCCGTCGGGCTGAAAACGCGAGGCAGGATCCGGAACGCGGATCTCGCGATCGACTACGTAGAGGTAGCGCGAGCCTGCCGAGCACGACTGCTCGACGATCTCGTACCAGCCCGAGGCTTGGAGCTGCATCGGCAGCCGGCGCTCGCGTCCGTCCACGAGAAGTAATGCCACCCCGTTTGCGGCGGGCGCCCACAGACGAAAGCGCACCCCTCCATCGCCGAGTACTTGCGCGCCCCAGCTCATGGGGAACGCGTGCTTCATGCGGTCACGCGTGAATCCAAAAGATTCATCAACCCGCTGATCGCGATCCGAGTCCACGGCGGACGGTTGGCAAGCTCGTACTCCAGCTCGTAGGCCGCCTTGGCGATGACGAAGAGATCGAGCAGGTCACGATCGACCGGCACGCCGACCCCCTCTTCGTAGGCGGTCAGGAACGCGCTTGTCGAGCGGCGTTTCCAGAGCTCCATCTCGGGCTCGAAGCGGCCGCTCTTCTCCGTGCGGTCGAGTGCGATCCCGAGGAGTGAGATGACGGATGCATAGTCGAGCGAACGCAGCAAACCGGCAACGTCGCGCAACGGCGGCTGTTTGCGGCGACGCGTCTCAAATGGGACCTGTGTTTCGCCTTCGAGATCGACGATCAAGACGTCCCGGTCTACGACGATCACCTGCCCCATGTGGAAGTCGCCGTGAATGCGGGTCTTGATGCCCGGCTGCGCGCGTCGAGCCAGCTCGTCGATGCGCTCGAGCAGCTCATCGCGCCGCGCCAGCAAGGCGCGCGCCTCGTCGCGCACCGTTTCGATGCGGCTGAGCTGACGCTTGAGCGCGTCGAGCGACGCGCTCGTGCTCGCGCGAATTTCGGCGGCCCATTGCTCGATGTCTTCGCGCGTGGACATTTCGGGTGAAAATGCCGGATCGTCGGTCGGCGCTGCCAGCACGAGATGCATCTCGGCGAGACGCTCGCCGACGATGCGCGCATACCGCTCGTAGACTCTGAACGGATCGAACTCGGGCTCTTCGGCGGCGGTCGGCGTTTCGGGGAGCGGCATGCCGCGTCGCCGTTCCAGAAATCGCTCGAGGTAGGTCAGCGTCACGTTCCAGCCGTCACCTTGGTTGAGCACGTACTCATGCCCGACGGCCAGAGCGGTCGGCGTTCCGTTCGCATCCGTATATTCGATGCTGCCGAGCAGCCGCGGCGTATTGCGGTAGCCCGCGTTCGTCAGGTAACGCGACATCTCGATCTCCGGGTGAATACCGGCCTGCAGACGGCGGTAGACTTTCACCATGATCGCGCCGCCGACGACCGCCGAGGTGTTCGACTGCTCGGTCTGGACTCGCCGAATCTCTTGCGCCGATTCTCCGGCTGCACCATTGAACGACTCGACCGAACTGCAGACGACGGTGCCCTTCTCACCTTGGAGCCGCGCGTTCGACCGCATTGCAGCGGCGAGGGCGACCCAGAACCTGTCTTCCACCGCGCCGTCGTAAATCAGACCTTCTCGCGCGCCGCTCCGAAAGCGCGCAAAAGCGCTGCGAGCAATCGTCTGCAGGTGCTCGCCGCCTTCGTCGAAGCGCAACGCGGGCGTCATCAGGTACGCTTCACGCTCGCCGTCCCCCAAGCGCGTGTCGGTCAGCGCGAACGTCATTGGGTCGCGGTCGGCCGAGATCGGCACGACGTCGAGCAGCGTTGCCGACGCGATCGTGGTGCTCTTTCCTGCGAACCAGCGCTGCGCCGGCAAATACTTGGGAATGACGTCGCGTTCGAGCACCGCCCGCGCCGGATCCACCGCCAGGCTGCGGGCCAGCGCCGGCAGCACCAGGGTGTACAGCTCGGGCGGCAGCGCCTGTGCTTGCTGCCAAGCCGGCAGCGCCTGTTCCTTGGTGAGAAGGAACCAGTAAAAGGAGTGGCCGGGCAGCGTCAAGGTGTAGCGATCGTCGACGATTTGCGGAAACGGGCTCCAGCCGATCATCTCGATCGGGACGCGTCCGGCGTAGCTGCTCAGGTCGAGCTGTACCGCTTGCGGGCTACGCGAGAGGTTCGCGACGCAGAGCACGACCTCACCTTCGTACTCGCGCAAGTACGCAAGCAACCGCCGGTTCTCGGGATACAAGAACGTCAGGGTACCGCGTCCAAAGACTTTGTGCGCCTTGCGCACCGCGATCAG
>JASHXG010000052.1 GCA_030043675.1 Vulcanimicrobiota bacterium | reverse complement strand
GACCGAGGCCGCTAGGCCGGCGCGATGAGGCCGCTGCTCCCGGTCCTTGCGGCCGGAGGCACCTTTGCCGGGTCGGCGGTGATCGGGCTCTTCCTCGGGGTTCTGGTAGCCCAGCGAAGCGAAGAGCCGCTCTGGGCAGTCGCAGGATTGATGGCCGGAGCTGCCTTGGGGGCGGTTTGCGCGCTTGCGCTGCTCGTGAGGGCGATGCGATGACCGCTGCAGGCCGTTAGGGCAGGAGATGGGTCTCGAGCCACGTAGCTACAGCGACGCCGAATCGGCGGCCGACCTGGCGAGATATTATGCGCTCAAACGGTCGGTTGCCGGCAGGTCGCTCCTGGTTGCTGCTCTGGTCTCGCTCCTGCTGCTCGTTTGGCAATGGTACGCAAGCCTCGCCTTCGCGATTGGAGTTCTCTGCGGCGTCGCCAACATGCTCGCGGTCATGCGTACGAGCGAGCGGCTGGTAGAAACCCGCAACGCCCTCCCGTTCGCCTTTGGTAGTTTACTGCGCTTGGCGGGCTTCGGTATAGTAGCCGCAGCCGTGGCGGTTCGAGGACCGCCGTGGTCGCTGGGACCGTTTCTCGTCGGTTTCTTTTTACCACTCGCGATGTACGCGCACAGCGCATCGCGAGCGTTCCAACGGAAGCCAAAATAGTCCGTGCACGAACATCACGAACATATCGGAGAACACATCCTGTGGCACCTGCCCCTGCTGGGAAAGGTCCACGCGGATACGATCGTGACGACTTGGCTCGTCATGATCATCGCATTGGTGTTCTTCGGCTGGATCGGCGCCAGTTACCGATCGCCGTACGTGCTGCGCAGGCAAGCAATCCTGGAAGCGGTGTTCAATTACATTGCAGACCTCGTCACGAGCGTCCTCGGTGAGGCCGGCGAACCGTTCGTTCCGTTCTTCGTAGCGCTCTTCATCTTCATATTCTTGCTCAACCAGTTCGGTATGCTGCCGTTCAAAGCGCTCGGTCTTCCCTTTGGCGGGTCGCCCACTGCCGATCTCAACACGGTCGTCCCGCTGGCGCTGATCGTCTTCCTCTTGATTCAGGTAACGGCGTTTCGCAAGAAAGGCCTGTCGTATCTGGGACACGTCCTACGGCCGTTTCCGGCGCTCTTACCCGTAAATATTCTCGATGAGATCCTTCGGCCGGTGACCCTGGCCGCGCGGCTCTTCTTCAACATTTTCGTAGGCGAGCTGCTTTTTGTGATCGTTACATCGATCATCTTGGCGCACATAACGATCGGCTTCTTCAACCTGTCGATCGGCGTCGCGTTCGTACCAATTTTGATTCAGTTCTTCAACTTTTTCGTTGGAACGATCCAAGCCTTCGTTTTCACCCTGCTGGCAATCGTCTATCTCTCGCTGGCGCTTGCCGACGATCATTAGAAAGGTACTGACTTGAATCCTGAAGCGTTAATTGCAGCGGCGGCGGTGATCTGCTTCGGCATCATCATCTCCGGGGTCGCGTTCGGTTCGGCGGTCGGCGACGGCACCGTAGCTTCGAAAGCAGTCGAGGCGATCGCGCGCCAGCCCGAGGCGCGTCCTAACATTTTCCTCTTCATGTTCCTGGGCGTAGGCGTCCTGGAAGCGGTGCCGTTCATCGCGATCGCGCTCTCGTTTTACATCCTGCTCGTCGTCGCGAGGGTTCCGCAGATCATCACGGCGCTGGTTCATTAGAAGGCTCGATGTCTTTTCTCTCGCTTAACGGTACCGTGGTCGTGCAGCTGATCAACTTCGCGATCTTCTTCGCGGTGTTGAACGTGGTCTTTTTGCGGCCGGTAGCGGCGGCGATCAGCAAGCGCCGCGCTTACATCAACGGCCTGGTTTCGGACTACGACCGCTATCAGACCGAGGCACACAGCCTGCGGGCCGAGGCCGAGAGCGTCCGCAGCGCCGCACGTCGCGAAGCCGCGCATCAGATCGCTACTGCAGCTGCCGCGACCACGAACGAAACCGCGGAGATCTCGAGCCGATACGGGCGCGATGCGCAGTCGATCGTGGACGAGGCGGATCGTACGGTTCGCGCCGAGCTCGATGCGGCACGCGCCGGCGAACCCGATGCCGTTCGCCGGATCGCCGACGTGATGCTGGCGCGAGCCGTTCCGGAGGCGGTGGCGTGACCGACGCGCTCTACATAGAGATCTCGATCTGGAGCCAGGTGGTCTCCTCAATCGTCTTTATCGGCGCGCTCGTCTATGCGTGGCGGCGCTGGCTCATGCCGGTTTTTCTGGCGGCCCAAGCGCGCAGCAACCAGCAGATTGCCGAGGCAGAACGTCATCGCTCCGAGGCAAAGGCGGCGCTCGACTTGCTGCGCGAGGAGATCCACACCGCGAGCCACGACGCCGAGCTCATCGTGCGCCGGGCGAAGGTTCAGGCCGAGCACGAACGCGACGCGGCGATTGCCGAAGCGAACGAGGCCGGTGAGCGCGCCTTGGACGACGCCCGCAAAGAGCTGCAACGGGCGCGCGCCGCGGCCACGGTACGCCTTCGCGCCGAGCTAGTCGCGAAAGCGCTGGTCGTGGCGCGCGACGATGCGACGCAACGGATGGGCGCCGCGCTCGACGCGCGCGTGGTCGATGGCTTCATCGATTCCCTCGAGGGAGCCGCTTATGGTTAACGAGACGCTGGCCCGGC
>JASHXG010000051.1 GCA_030043675.1 Vulcanimicrobiota bacterium | reverse complement strand
CTCGGCCTTGGTCTGCAAGTTGCCGGCGTCGCTGCCGGCGCTCGGTTCGGTCAGACCGAAGCCCCACAGCATCGTGCCGCGCGCGAGCGGCACCAGATACTTTTGCTTCTGCGCTTCGGTGCCGAAGAGATAGAACGGCGTGGCGCCGAGCGAGACGTGCGCGGCCAGCGTGATGGCGGTCGAGGCGTCCGCGCGCGCGATCTCCATGACGGCCAGGGCGTAGCTCACCGTGTCCGCGCCGGCGCCGCCGTACTCTTCGGGAAACGGAAGCCCCATGAAGCCGAGCTCGCCCATCTTCGCGACCAAGTCGTACGGGAAGGCCTCGTTGCGATCCATCTCCTCGGCGCGCGGCTTGACCTCGTCGCGCGCGAACTCGCGCGCCAGGCTCTGGATCGCCTTCTGCTCGTCCGTCAGGTCGAAGTTCATACGCGAAGGTATAAGCGCGCCGTTGTAAAAAATCCCCTTTCCGGGATGATCTCTCTTCGTGGAGTCTCACTCGTATACCCGAACGGCGTGCGCGCCCTCGAGAACGTGACTCTCCAGATTGCCAAGGGTGAGTTTGTCTTTCTCGTCGGACACTCGGGGACGGGAAAGTCGAGTCTTCTTCGCCTCCTCTACCGCGAGGCGAAATCAACCTGCGGCGAGATCACCGTCGACGGCATTCGCGTCGATCGTCTGCGCCGCGGGCGCATTCCCGCGCTGCGGCGCCACCTCGGCGTCGTCTTCCAAGACTTCAAGCTGCTCTCCGACAAGACCGTCTGGGGGAACGTCGCGTTCGCGATGCAGGTTACCGGCGCGCACACCAAAGACGTGATGCGCCAGGTGCCGCGCGTGCTCGACTTGGTCGGTCTCGCGCACAAGAGCCGGATGTATCCCAACGAGCTCTCCGGCGGCGAGCAGCAGCGCACGGCGATCGCGCGGGCGCTCGTCCACAACCCGAAGATCCTGCTCTGTGACGAGCCGACCGGCAATCTCGACCCGGTCAACGGCTCCGAGATCACCGAGCTGTTGCTGCGCATCAATCTCAAAGGCACGACCGTGATCGTCGCGACGCACAACCAAGCCATCGTCGATCGCATGCGCCGCCGCGTCGTGCGGCTGGAAGACGGTCGCATCGCGGCCGATACCGAGCGAGGCTACTACTATCATGGACTGGGGCAAGGTCAAGTTCTTTCTGGGTGAGGTGTTGCGCAGTTTCTCGCGCAACGCCGGCATGCAGGCAACCGCGATCGGAACGGTCGCGATCACGATCGTCCTCCTGGGCCTCTTTCTCTTCGTCCATGGCGCGCTCGCCAAAGTCGGCACGCAGCTGCTCGACCAGATCGAGATCTCCGTCTACCTGAGCGCCTCGGCCACGCCCGCGCAAACGGCGGCGATCCGCAAGAGCCTGGCGCACGATCCGCGCGTCGCATCGGTCGAGTACGTGCCCAAGGCGCAAGGCCTGGCCGAGCTGCGCGGACAGACCAAGGGCGTGATCGACACCTCGCTGCTCACCGAGAACCCGTTGCCCGACAAGCTGCGCGTGAAGACGAATCTGCCCGAAGAGGTGCCGGCGGTGGCTGAGTCCATTCGCAAGCTCAGCGGCGTCGACAACGTCGTCTACGGACAGAAGTTCGTGCAGCGGCTGCTCCAGCTCGGCGGCGTGCTGCGGCGCGTGGGCATCGGCGTGATCGCGGTTTTCCTCGCCGTGGCCGGCATCATCATCTCGAACACCATTCGCCTGACGGTCTTCGCGCGCCGCCGCGAGATCGCGATCATGCAGCTGGTCGGCGCGACCAATACCTACATCCGGATCCCGTTCATCTGCGAAGGCGTGCTGGCCGGCGTGGTCGGCGCACTGCTCGCGGTCGGCGTGCTGGCGATCGCGCGCGTGACGCTCTGGTCGCGGCTGCTCGAGGCACTGCCGTGGGTGAAGCTCAGCGCGATGCCGGTCCAACCCGGCATGCTGATCGGCGAGTTGATCGTGGCCGGCGCCGCGATCGGTCTGGTCGCTGCCTGGATCTCCGTGGGACGCCACCTGCACACATGATGGGTCGCCGAACGGCCGCCTTGGCAGCGGCGTTGGCCCTGCTTCCCGCGCTCGCGAGCGCCGGCGGCACCGGGAGCATCGACGCGCGCATCCAAGCCGAACGCGCTAAGGCCGCGCAGATGCAGGTGCGCCTCGCTTCCAAGAAAGCCGAGCTGCACTCGGTCACGGCGCACTACAACGACCTACAAAACCAGCTGCACGAAACCAACGTCGCGATCGACGGCGTGAACGCGCGCATCGGCGGCCTGCAGGTCCAGCAGAGCTCGACGCAGCGGCGGATCGACTGGAACAGCGTGCAGCTCGCGGCGGCCCAGAAGTCGCTGCACCTGCACGACGCGATGCTCAAACGCCGGCTGGTCGACATCTACGAATTCGGCGACATCAGCTACGTGAACACGCTGATCGCCGCCCGTTCGTTCAGCGAGTTCGTCGAGCGCTGGGAAGACTTGCGGCGGCTGGTCGCCGCCAACCAGGAGGCGTTGCGCGAGCGCAAAGCGGCTGAGGCGCACGTCGCCGCGGTCGAAGCCGATCTCGATCGCACGCGCCTGGAGCTGCAGCAACAAGAAGAGGAGCAACAAGAAGCGCGCAGTCAGCTCGGCTCGCTCGCCGCCGAGCGCAGCAACCTGGTCCAGCTGGCTTCGATCCAGCGCAATCACGTCGCGACCGAGGTCGCCGACATGGAAGGCCTGACCGAGTCGGAGGAAGCCGAGCTGGAGGCGCTGATCCGCGAGAAAGAGGCCGAGATCGAGGCCGAGCGCCGCGCGAGCGGCATCGCCGGCGGCGTCGAGAGCCCGGGCGGTCCCGGTACCTTCTCCTGGCCGGTCACCGGCACGATCACCTCGCCCTTCGGCTGGCGCTCGAACCCGTTCGGCGGCGGTCCGGAGTTCCATCAGGGGCTCGACATCGCGGCGCCGATGGGGACCACCGTCACGGCCGCGGCCGGCGGAACGGTCATCATGGCCCAGTGGTACGGCGGCTACGGCAACTACATCCTGATCGACAACGGCGGCGGCTTCTCGACCGGGTACGGCCACCTTTCGGCAATCTACGTCTCGACCGGCCAGGCCGTCCAGCGCGGGCAGGCCATCGGAGCGGTCGGCTCAACCGGCCAATCGACCGGTCCCCACCTCCACTTCGAGATCCGAATCGCCGGCAAACCGGTTGACCCGGCGCCCCGGCTCCATTAAGACTTAGCGAGTACT
>JASHXG010000050.1 GCA_030043675.1 Vulcanimicrobiota bacterium | reverse complement strand
GAACTGCATAAAGTGGCCCGGGATTCCCTCGTGTCCCAGGAGCGGTAAGACCGACTGACGCGCCTGTTGGACGAAGAAACTCTGATTGCTCGGACTGAAGTCGGGAACGAAATAGAAACCTTCCGGATCGCTGCCGAACATCGGCGGCGGATTCATGAAACCGCCGGGATACGTAGCAGCCAATGCTTTGGGCACTTCGACGATGTGGAAGGGACCGATGTAGGGCGGGATGTCGACCAGCTGGTGCGATTTGATGAACGCCACCAGCCGCGTCATGCTGTTCTCGTAGTACTGCAGGAAGGCGGCCTGCGAGGTGAAGGTCGGTTCCGGCGCCGAGCGCTGGTCTGCGTCGCGAGCTTGCTCCCACACTTCCAGCGCGCGATCGCGCGCCAAGTCGAGCCGTCCGATCGTCGCTATCTCACGGGAGTCAAAAGGCAGCAGCAAGACGCGCCTGAGATACCAATTATACTGCTGCTCGCCGACCGCGAAGCCGCCCGCGTGGAAGCTCGCCATATGCGAGTCCAGCCAGGCGCGGTAGGCGTTCAGGCCGGTCAGCGCGACCGACTGTGCCGACCGCAGCTCGGCTCGAGTTGCAGGCGAGGTGTCACGCGCCACCTCGTCGAGGCTCGTCGTGAAGATTCCTTGGCCGTCGCGAATGTCGTCCGATGCGATCTGCGCGAACTCGTGCACCGTGTCGGTTAGGTTGGCTTCACCCTGTTGGAGCACGCGTGGACAGGCGCGCAGGCGCGCGATCGCGGCATGAATGCGGACTTCATCGCTCGCGTAAGGCCGCTTGACGATCGCGAAGATGCCGTCGGTGCACTCTTCCTCGTAGATGCTGGGATTGCGCGCCAAGCCGCGCAAGACCGTGCGGTCCCACCAGTCTCCTTCGAGATTCGCGCGAATTAGGAGATAGTCGACGCGATCGTGCGCGCTTGCGCCGGCCGGCGGCTGCAGGGCAGCCAGCTCGTTGCGATAAGCGCGTAGCTGGGCCATCTCCGCCGCTTGAGCTTGCGGCGAGAAGTCTGCCAGACGCGTGTCGTAAGTGTGAATGCCGGCGTCGGTGGCCGAGGTCGGATTCTGCTCGAACGACCAGAATGTGTAGCGGCGTTCGAGGTCGATTAGCTTAGCGTCGTAGCTCGATGGCGTCGCCGTTACGCCGGCCGCGCGGCCGTGCGGGGAGGAGAGCCACATCGTCGCGCAGACGAACACGCAGGCCGCTGCCCTCACGCGCCGCGTCACGAGACGTGCACCTGCCAGGGGAGAATTCGAAGCAGCTCTTCGAAGGATCGAATGCCGTAGGTGGGTTTGGCGGCGTCGAGCGGATATTGCTTTCCCTCCCAGTTCATCCAGACGGTATTCAACCCGCACGCGTGCGCGCCGGAGATATCGACATAGGGATCGTCGCCGACGTACCACGTTTCGCCGGCCGGCGTCCCGAGCGCGTGCAGCAGCGCTTCGAAAGCGGTGCTCGATGGCTTTTGCGCGCCGATGTCGGCGCTCGCCAGCACTTGACCCGTGAAGTCCGCGCGCTCGGCCTTCTTCGTCTGCAGGGGATTCCAGCCGTTGCTCAAGACCGCGAGCGCGAGCCCGGTTTGGCGCAGCGCTTCGAGCGTTCGCTTGACGCCCGGCAACGGGATGACGAAATCCGCCACCATCTCGATCGCCATCGCCCGAAAACGTTCGACGTAGTAGTCGTCGGCCGGTACGCCGCGTTCGGCAACGAAGCCGCGCACCGCGTCGCCGATCGAAAAGGCCCCGCTGCGCTGCACGTGCAGCAGATGCACGATGTTGGCGTTCTCGTCTGCCAGCGTCCCTAACGCGTGGCCGCCACGCTCCAAGAGCAGTTCGAGCAGGCGCAGAAAAGCGACGCGCTCCAGCTCGTTGTCGATCGCGAGCGTGTGATCGAGGTCGAAGCCAATCCCCGATAAAGCCGGCATGAAGCTGGCGCGTTCGACGCTAGGGCGGGCCGGGCCCCGTCACGATGCGCACGAAGGCATCCGGGCGAATGTACTTCGCCAACGCCGCCTGGACGCTCGCCGAGGTGGCCGAAAGCACATTCCGGGCGTCGATAACGCCCTGATTCAGGGGCAGCCCGAGCGTCGCGTAGTCGAGCAACTGGCCGGTGACGCCGTCGAAGCTCGCTTCGCGAATCGGGACCTGCCCCATCAGCAGCGCTTTAGAGCGCAGCAGACGCTGCTCGTCGACCGGCGTTCGCTGGAGCTGCCGCAGCACTGCCGTTATCTCTGCGTGTGCCGGCAAAATGTTGGCCGGATCGCAGCCGTAGGTAACGCTGAAGGTCGAGCGCACCTTGCCGGCGGCAACGCCGCTCTCCACGGTGTACACGTATCCGTGGACCTCGCGCAGCCGGTGATAGAGCAGCGACGAGTAGAATCCGCCGGTCAGAACGGCGTTGGCGAGTTGCAGCGGCGCCCATGCGGGATCGGTGCGTACCAGCGGCAGCGTCTCGATCAGTTGTACCGAGGACTGGATACGCCCGGTCGCCGGCACGTCGAAATGGCTGGGCTGGTTGGGAGGAACGGGCGGCGGAAAGACATTCGGCTTCGGGCCGCTCGCATTCCAACTGCCGAAGTACTTTTCGAACAGCCGCTGCGCATCGGCCGGCGTCGTGTCCCCGATGACCACGATCGTCGTGAGATCCGGGCGATACGCGTGCGCATACCACGACTGCACGTCCCCGAGCGTCAGCGCGCCGACACTCTGCGGCGTCGCAAAGCGCTGCTCCGGATCGCCCGGCGGATAGAGCGCCTTACTGAGCGCGACGTCGGCCAGATGGTCCGGCGAGGTCACCTCGCCCGTCAGCTCACCGATGCTTTGCTGCTTTACGATCGCGAACGCGTCGGGACTGAAAGCCGGATGGAGCTCTTCGTCGGCGAGCAGCTGTACGCCACGCTCGAACGACGAGGAAAGCACATCCAGCCCAAACTCCGTGCCCGCACTCGTCGTGGCCGCGATCTTGTCCAACTCGGTTTGGAGCGCGACACGATCGTATGTCGTCGTGCCGTACGGAAAGAGCGACTCGGTTACATCTGCGACGCCCTCTTGGCCGCGCGGCTCTTGAACGTTGGGATTGTTGAGGATCTCCCCGCTTACGACCACCGTATGCGTGATGTGCTCCGGCTGCACGATCAATCGAATGCCGTTGGAAAGGGTCATGTCGGCCGGCGAGATCGTTTGCCGCGGGACCTGAAGATGATCGAGAACGCTTTGGGCCCAGTAAGGCAGCGGCTCGTGCTTGCTGGGCGGAATCTCATTGTTCTCTTTGGCAAGCCCGCCGGAGCTCGGACGGGCGGCACCGGCATTGCGCGGTACGGCGTAGGCGGCGACGACCCTGGAGTTGTCGAGATAGGCTCGCAGCACGCGATCGACGTCGGCCGGCGTGACCTTCTCGAACTGCGCGATCATATCGTCGGGCGAGTGCAGCCCTTGTACGGCCAAGGCTTCGCTCCATTCAGACGCCAGCCCCTGGATCGAATTCGCGTTGAACTCGATCTCCGAAATTTCGCGCAGCTTCGCCGCTTCGACCAGATCGGCGGGAACGCCGGTCGTCTTGTAGCGATCGATGATCGAACGGAGCTCGTGATCGATGGTCTCGGGCGGCGTCCCGACGGGCACCGCGGCGAAGGCAAAGGCGATCGCAACCCTGGGATATGGCTGCGAGAAGAACTGCGCCGCCAACGCTTTCCCTGTAAACGGCAGGCCGCCGAGCTCGCTGCGCTGCGACGACAGCACGTCGCTCAGGATCTCGCCGGCGGCATAGTCGGGGCTGTCGTATCCGGGGAAGCGGTAGCCCAGCGCAACCGCGGTGAACGGCTGGTCGGACTCATCGTGATAGACCGCGCCGACCAGCGGCCGAAGCGAGAACCCTTCGCGCTGCGGAAGCGTAGCGGCAGGTACGTCGCCGAACAGCGCCTTGACGCGTTCGATCGTTGCTTGCGGATCCACGTCTCCAACGATCACGTAGATCGCATTGTTCGGATGATACCAGGTGTGGTAGAACTTCAGCAGCTGCGTGCTGTTGACGTTTTTGGCGAAGTCCTCGACGGTGCCCAGCGTATTCTCTGCATACGGCGTCCCACCAATCAAGCGCGTCTGCATCTTGATGAAAAGGCGGTAAAAAGCGTCGCTGTTGTCTTGCGTCACTTCTTGTGTGATCGCGCCGCGCTCTTGATCCCACAGATCCTCGGACATCAGCAGCCCGGTTGCGCGCGAGCGTTCGGCGCGCAAAGCAATGTCCAGATACTGCGAGGGGACCGTGAAGAAGAATTGCGTGACGTTGCTCTGCGTGTCCGCGTCGAACTCGCCGCCGGTGATGCTCAGCGCATCCATGAGCTGCGACGACGAGAGCGTGCGGCTGCCCCGAAACATCATATGCT